>DUNS01000296.1 GCA_012839235.1 Clostridiales bacterium | reverse complement strand
CTGAGTCTCAAGCTTATGATATTCTTCTTTAGTACTTTCCAAAGCTTTTTTAGAAATACTAAAATCAGAAGCTACTATTTCAAGCTTTTCAGTAATCTGTTCCTTTGAATTATGTAATCTATCATATTCCTTAGAAAACTGATTTATTTCAAGGTTTTTAAGCTCTTCCTTAAGGTTAAGATATATTTTGGCAGTTGCAGATTGCTTTTCTAGGGGTTCTATTTGCTTCTCTATCTCACTTATAATATCTGTGATACGATAAAGATTTTGCTTTTCCTCCTCAAGGTTTTTTTCTGCCTCCTGCTTTCTCTTTTTAAATTTAACAATTCCGGCGGCTTCGTCAAATAATTCCCTTCTATCCTCAGGCTTACCACTGAGTATTTTATCAATCTGGCCCTGTCCAATTAAAGAGTAGCCTTCCTTACCAATACCAGTGTCCATAAATAGCTCCTGTACGTCACGTAAACGACAAGGGGAACCATTAATAATATATTCGCTTTCTCCAGATCGATATACTCTTCTAGCCACAACCACCTCATCAAAGGCGATTGGTAATTTATGATCTGAATTGTCTAGAGTGATTGCAACATAAGCATATCCCTGAGGCTTTCTAGTTTGGGTACCAGAAAATATAATATCCTCCATTCTAGAGCCTCTGAGCTGCTTAGCGCTCTGTTCACCCAGAACCCAGCGTACAGCATCAGCTATATTACTCTTACCACTCCCATTTGGCCCAACAATACCAGTAATTCCATTATGAAACTCTAAAAATATCTTATTAGCGAATGATTTAAAGCCATGAATTTCTATACTTTTTAAATACATTGATAACCATGCCTTTCTTCTGTGTAAACGACCTTCACACTAGTCTGCAAGCTTTCAACATGAAAATCAGAGATTTTCATGTTACGTAAGCATTATATCTGTAAAATAATTTGTATTCACACTATTCTCCCTAAAGTTTCTTCCACTTTTTTTGTAATAACTGAATAGCTTCATAAGCAGCGGCTTGCTCTGCAGCCTTTTTAGTTCTACCTATACCAAGTCCTATCTCTTCATTACCTATATAAACAGAAGTTGTAAAGGTTTTGTTGTGATCAGGTCCTTCTTCAGATATTAGCTTATAGTGAATTTTCAGATTGTTATCCTTGTTCTGAACGATTTCTTGTAAGATAGTCTTACTATCGAAAAAGAGATCCTTATTTTTAAGAATATCTAAAATAAATTTATGAACGAACTCTTTTGCATTAGTAAAACCACCGTCTAAATAAATGGCTCCGATAATCGCTTCTAGGGTATTAGATAGAATAGAATCCCTGTCTCTTCCCCCCGAACTATCTTCCCCCTTACCAAGGAAAATGAAATGACCAATATCTAGATCCCTTGCACAGTTTGAAAGGGTAGGTTCACAGACAATACTAGCACGTAGCTTTGTTAAATCACCTTCTGACAAATCCTCATATTGTTTATAAACGTATTCACTAGTAACCAACTCCAAGACCGCATCCCCAAGGTATTCAAGTCTTTCATTATTCTTACCTTTCTTTAATCCCATTTCATTGGCATAGGAACTATGGGTTAAGGCATTAAATAAAACTGATGGATCAGTAAATTGATATCCTATCTTATTTTCCAAATCCAATAGCATGGCATCTCTTTTTTTGCCTGAAATCATATATAAATAATTCCTCCTTTAAAATATATATAAAATTTGTATAAACACATAAAGTAAGCTATTTTACTATTGTAAAACGAAAAGCAATACTTTGCAAGAATTAAAAACTCCCTATGCAATAAACTACCAAATTAATGCGTTAAAGTGTGTTTCTATAAAAATCCTGCCAAGCACTGTCTTATGCAATACTTGGCAGGATGTATTGTATGAGCAAAAAAATTCTTCAATTAGCTTAAAGCATCTTTTATTTGCTCAACTGCATCTGCAACTGTTACTATATTCTCTGCATCTTCATTAGCAATTTCAATATCAAACTCTTCTTCAATACCCATTATAATCTGGAAAATATCTAGAGAATCTGCACCTAGATCGTCTACAAATGTGGTATTCATAGTAATGTCGTCTTTGTCCACATTTAAAACCTCGCTAATGATTTTTTGAATCTTTTCAAACTCCATATTAACAACCTAACCTTTCTTAATAAACTATAAATGTATGCCTTAGGCATAAATTGAGCTGTGAAGAATTTATCTCTCACACCTTCTTATAATTTAATTTTTATTCATTATTGCTTATGTTATCTTGAATCTTTTCATTTATACCTTGTTCTGTAAATGTTACGCATTGTGATATGGCATTTCGTATTTCTGTACTTTTAGAGTTACCATGTGTTTTTACAACTAGTCCTTTAAGGCCTAGTAATGGAGCTCCACCGTACTTTGAGGCATCAAAATCTTTAAGAGTTTCTTTTAAAGCAGGCTTAGCTAGAAGTGCTCCAATTTTACTTCTTGTGGTCTTCATTAAACCTGATTTTATTTTCTTAACCAATGCCATTGCCAATCCTTCATAAAGCTTAAGAATAACATTACCAACGAAAGCTTCGCAAACAATAACATCAGCTGCTCCGTAAGGAATATCTCTGGCTTCAATACTTCCGATAAAATTAATGTCATTACAATTTTTCAGTAGGGGGAAGGTTTCTTTAACCAGCATATTACCTTTTTCTTCTTCAGCGCCAATGTTAACAATAGCAACTCTTGGGTTTTTTATCCCAATAACATTTTCCATGTAGATAGAACCAATCTTAGCAAACTGTACTAGGTGTGATGATCTAGCATCGACATTAGCTCCACAGTCAATCAATAAAGAAACACCATTCATTGTTGGGATAACCGGAGCTAGTGGAGGCCGTTCTACACCTTTTATTCTGCCTATAATCAACTGACCACCAGCTAATACGGCACCAGTGCTACCTGCAGAAACAAAAGCATCAGCTTCACCATTTTTAACAAGGTTAAGTGCAACAACGATAGAGGAATCCTTTTTTCTACGGATGGCCATAACAGGGGCTTCATTATTGGTTATGTTATCATTAGCTGGAACAATTCTAATCCTACTTTTATCATATTTGTATTTGTTTAATTCCCTTTGAATAACATCCTCTTGACCAACAAGAAGTACACTTAAGTCATTTTGATCTTGTAATGACTCTACCGCACCTTTGATAATTTCATTAGGTGCATTATCACCGCCCATTGCATCAACTGCAACCCTTATCTTACTTTGCATATTCACTCCTATCTGCACATGTATGCATATAAGTATTATTAGCTTAGTATTTATCAATACATAGTATAAGTTATGTTATAAATTATGCCTATAGCTAATCTATAGACCAATATACTCGATATCATAATAAAAATCAACAGTCTTTTCATAAGTTTATTGATATAAAAGTTACTATTTAGTATGTTAGATTAGGAACTCGATAGCTGACGCTATCTTGTTCACCTTGCTCTTATCCAAAAAAACAATGACCTTTATTCAAGCAAGCTTGATAAAGGTCATATCTTCATTGGACTAATCTGCTTATTCCTGGATATTTATTTCTTCTTGTAGAAGAATGATCTTTGATTATCATAACCAATTTGATTAGCTTGGATAATCTGTTCAGTACTTCCGACAAATAAAATTCCACCTTGTTTTAAAGCTTTATGAAAATCCATATAAATTTTCTCTTTAGCTTCATCAGTAAAGTATATTAGAACATTTCTGCAAACAATTAAATCGCAATTGGAAGGATACATATCTTTTAATAAGTCGTGTTGCTTAAATTCAACACAAGCTTTAATACTATCAGAAATCTGATAAGTTTTATCAGTTATTTTAGTAAAATACTTATTAATAAATTCATCCGGAACTGCTTTTAAGCTTTTTTCATTATAAAGACCAATGGAAGCTTTCTCTAACACCTTTTTATCTATATCAGTAGCAATGATTTTGATTTTACTTAGTGGCATAAAATTAGAAAGCAACATAACTAAAGAATATGGTTCGTCACCAGTAGAACAGGCAGCGCTCCATATTTTTATATCTTTACCAAATTTATCGAACAAGCTTGGAAGAATTTCGTCCTTTAGTACCTTCCATTGCTCTGGATTACGAAAAAACTCTGAAACATTAATTGTTATATAGTTTATAAATTCATTAAAAAGCGACTTTTCGGTCTTTATCTTACTTACATACTCATTATAAGAATTGATGCCATGTTTATTAATCAAGGCATCAATTCTTCTCTTCATCTGACGTTCTTTATAGGAATTTAAATCTATTTTAGTAAGTTCGTAAATGGATTGTTTAAAAACCTCATAACTACCCAGCATGAAAATCTCCTTATCTTATTGTAAAAAAGAGAAAAATTTATTCTTCAGTAACTTCCTGTGCAGCTTCCTCAGTAACTTCCTGTGAAACTTCCTCTACAAGAGTTTCCTCTTCATTGGAAGGCTCCTCCATCACTTTAATACTTAAACTAATCTTTTTATCAACAGTATTTAATTCAACTACCTGAGAAGTAACTTCCTGTCCAATAGAAAGTACATCTGAAGGCTTATCAACATGTTCTCTAGAAATCTGTGATACATGTAATAAAGCATCAATTCCTGGCTCTAGTTCAACAAAAGCACCAAAGTCAGTCATACGAGCAACAACACCAGTAACTACATTACCTACTGCATACTTGGTTTCTGCTTCAATCCATGGATTTTGATCTTCAAATTTTAAGCTAAGGGCAATTTTCTCACCCTGAATATTTTTAATAAATGTAGTAACCTTATCTCCAACTTTGAATAATTTTTTAGGATATTCTACTCTACCCCAAGACATCTCAGAAATATGAAGAAGACCATCTGCACCACCAAGATCGATAAATGCACCAAAGTCTGTAATGTTCTTTACAGTTCCTTCAATAGTCATACCTACTTCAATTTTCTCAAATAATGCTTTCTTTAATACTTCTTTTTCAGCAAGGATTAATTGCTTGCGATTACCAATAACTCTTCTCTTTCTAGGATTGAATTCGGTAATAACAAAGCTAATCTCTTTGCCGTTATACTTGCTAAGATCTTTCTCATAGGAATCAGATATAAGACTAGCAGGAATAAACACTCTTGCCTCATCTACAATAACACTTAATCCTCCATTAAGTACTGCGGATACCTTAGCAGTAAGTACTTCTCCTGAATTAAATGCTTCTTCAAGTTTCTTATTACCTTTTTCAGCAGCAAGACGCTTATAAGTTAAGGAAACTTGTCCTTCACCATCATTAACTTTTAAAACCTTGGCTTCTAGTGTATCTCCAACATTAACTAAAGTTCTTAAATCAACATTAGGTGTGTTAGTATACTCGTTTCTTGTGATTACTCCTTCTGACTTAAAGCCTATATTTAAGATGATCTCGTCCTCTTTTACATCTAGGACGGTACCCTCTACAACATCTCCGTTGCTTATTTTAACTACCTCTTCTTCCTCTAATAATTGCTGAAAACTTTTCTCTGACATAGCGGTATAAACCTCCTTGATAATATTATTTGGGGTCGATGCCCCTGCGGTAATACCTACCTTTTCAAAGGATTTAAGCTTATCTAAATCCAGATCATCGAGTTTCTGTATATAGTAAGTATTTTCACATTGATTTTTACAAATTTCAAATAGCTTTCTTGTATTCGAGCTATGCTTACCACCTATCACTATCATTGCATCAGACTCTTTTGCTAACTGATAGGCTTCACTTTGTGGCGCCGTAGTGGCATTACAGATCGTATTTAAAACAAATATATCATACCCTTTTTTAGAAATAATTTCAACTAATTCTTCAAATTTCTTGTAATTATATGTCGTCTGGGATACAATACACAACTTATGATCTGTAGGAATGGAGAAGTTATTAGCATCTTCTTCATTCTGTATAACTTTATAATTAAGGCTAGTAGCTTCATCACCTTGATTTTTAATCCATCCGATTATTCCTTGAACTTCAGGATGATCGGGATTCCCAACTATAACAATAAATCGGCTTTCCTTGCTTTGCTCCTTAACGATTTTATGAATTTTACTCACAAAAGGACAAGTGGCGTCTTTGATTTCATGGCCATAGGATGTGATTTCATCTATGATGGCTTCTGGGACACCATGGGATCGTATAATTATTGTTCCCTTGGGTAGAATTTTTAATTCTTCCATTGAATTTACAACCCTAACTCCCAACTTTTCCAAGTCATTAACAACTTCATCATTATGAATTATTGGTCCATAGGTGTATAAATTCTTTTCATGATCAATATTATCATAAACAACATCAACTGCCCTTTTAACTCCAAAGCAAAATCCTGCACTTTTTGCAGTTGTTATTTTCAATTTATCATGCTTCCTTATTTTTAATATTTTTATTGTGATATTTGACTATTTTATCAATAACCTGGTCAACTGTCAAATCTGAAGAATCAATTAGTATTGCATCATCAGCTTTTTTTAGAGGAGCAAATTCTCGATTCATATCCCTATTATCACGAGTTATAATATCTTCCTCGATCTCATCTATGTCAGCATCTATACCACGTTCTTTTAATTCTGACCATCTTCTTCTTGCTCTTTCTCTTGAGCTGGCTGTAAGATATATCTTTAAATCTGCATTAGGAAGTACAAATGTTCCAATCTCCCTACCATCCATTATAACATTTTCATTCTTAGCTAATTCTCGTTGAAGTTCAACGAGCTTTAGTCTTACAGCTTTATAAACAGATGAAGCACTGGCCATATTACCTACTTCTTCTGTACGAATAAGCCCATTAACATTTTCACCATTAAGTAGAACAATTTGCTCATTGTTTCTATATTCAATGGTAACATTAACATCCTTGCAAGCCTCTTCTATCCTTTGTTGATCATTGGAATCTATCCCCATTCTAAGAAAGTAAAGTGCCATAGCCCGATACATAGCTCCTGTATCAACATATATAAATCCCAGTTTTTTTGCAACGCTTTTAGCAATTGTACTTTTACCTGCACCTGCTGGTCCATCTATGGCAATATTATAGTTTGACATCTTGTGTAGCCTCCATATCTTATATAATTGAATTTCCTGCCAGGTAAGCTGTTGACCAGGCGATCTGTAAATTGAAGCCTCCTGTCAATGCATCTAAATCTAGTACTTCCCCTACAAAGTAAACATTATTTATAATCTTTGATTCCATGGTAGAAGGATTTACCTCTTTAACATTAATTCCACCTTTTGTAATTACAGCTTGATTATATCCACTAAGCCTTGTTATATGGAATGTAAGATGCTTTAATAAGCCTACAAGCCTAAGTCGTTCTTCTCTTGTAATAGAATTAACTTGCTTTTCAGGATCAATTTCACTAAGACGAATGATAACATCTATTAGTTTGTTTGGCAATAGCCGGTCAAGTGAATTCTTAAAATGTTTATTTTTGGCTTCTTCAAAATCTCGTAATATTCGATTATCTAATTGCTCTTGTGTCAAGGCTGGCTTTAAGTCTATAGATAATTCCAACTCTTTATCACTATTTAAATATGGAATAATATAACTACTAGCACTTAAAATAACTGGACCACTTACTCCAAAATGGGTAAATAACAATTCACCAAAGTCATTATAAACTCTTTTCTTACCAGAAGAAATATTAATTTCAATATTTTTTAGGGATAGGCCCATTAATTCCTTAACATATTCTTCTCTTACATGGATAGGAACTAAGGAAGGATTAAGACTTGTTATTGTATGTCCCATTCTTTTAGCAAATTCATATCCATCACCTGTAGAACCAGTTGTTGGATAGGAAAGTCCACCTGTAGCAACGATAAGGGAATCTGCAATATATTCTCTATTGTCCTTGGACAACTTTAATCCACAGAAAGAACCATCATTTATTAATAAATCTGAAACCTCGCTCTTGTAGTTAACCTTAACCTTAAGTCGGATCAACTCTTGTTTCAAAGCATTAATAACATCTGAGGACTTATCGGATTCCGGAAAAACACGATTACCCCTTTCTGTTTTTACAGGAAGACCTAACTGCTGTAGAAAATCAATAAGATCAAAGCTATTAAAATCATGGAACGCTCTATATAAAAACTTAGAATTCGATACTACATTTGAAAAAAATGTGTCTGCATCACAGGCATTAGTTATATTACATCTACCCTTACCTGTAATATAAAGCTTTTTACCTAACTTTTCATTTTTTTCAAAAATTTCAACCTTATGTCCATTTCTCGCCGCAACTATAGCTGCCAGCATACCGGATGGACCGCCTCCGATAACAAAAACCTTACTCATATTAATAACCATGCCTTTCATCTGTGTGAAGAAAGTTCACACTAATGCCAATACCCACAAGTCTTTGCGGGACTATTCACACTTGTATTATGTGTAGTAAAACAATATCATAAAATAAGGTAATTGTCGATTACAAATTCATAATCACAATTACCTTGTTGATGACATGTTTAATAATTTATATTATCTCGTAAAATATGCTTCATCTATACCAAGCACCATATGACCACTTACATATGCTCCTTTTTCTACCTGATAAATAATCTTATTGTAATCTGGTAAATTATCAATTAAACTTTGTCCTATGGCATCTAGAATAGCGAGTTCTATACCAGCACCTACATTGGCTAAAGGTGGCTGATCAGAATAAAAACTTACAATAATCTTGTCAGCATCTGTTGTAACACTTTCAATTCCGATTTGTAGTGATTTATCAGCCATAGCTTCTACTACTTTATCAATAATTAACTCTGCACTTATCTCGGTGTCATCAGGAATCATAGCTGTTACAGGATCAATTTGTCCTTCTTCAGGGTCAATTGTATAAATTAAAAGAGGGGTATTAGCTTTAGGTTTTATATCAGATGGAGTAGGGACACCAGTATCATCTATTTTGTCAATGTCATTAATAACCTCATTAATTTCATCCTCATTATCATCCTCGACATCTACATCAATATTCTGTTCTGTTTTATTATCTAGATCCTCTTTACCTGCATTAAATATGTCAAATTTAACTTTATCACAACCTACTAATAGAAGAGCCATAAAGATAAGACATATCAATGTGAGTTTTTTACTTATATGCTTCATAACAATACCATGCCTTTCTTTCATACTAGTTTATATTACGAATTAGTTTCATATATAACTCTTAATCTTTAATGTTATAATATGATACAAGTATGTCATTTCTATGGTACTATTAGAAATTAAAACAATTTTTATACAGCTGATAAGGCATTATTTGGGGATATTTAGTAAGGTTCGTCTTAATAAATCAAGACCACTAACAACTGCCCTTCCCCTAACTTTCTGTCTATTACCTTTAAAATTATATTCCTTAACTATAATATTATCCGCCACTTTACATGCAATGTAAACAAGCCCAACAGGTTTTAACTGGCTACCACCACCTGGACCTGCAATACCAGTAATAGCTATAGAGGCATGGGATTTTGAAGCCTTACAAGCTCCTTCCGCCATTTCAATGGCAACCTCTTTACTGACAACCCCATATTTATCTATTGTTTCTTTATTAACTCCAAGTATCTTCATCTTGGCCTCACTAGCATATGTTATATATCCCTCTTTAAAAACATCAGATATTCCAGCTACATTCACAATACGTCCAGTCAGTAATCCCCCAGTACAGGATTCTGCTGTAGTTAAAGTCATATTACGTTTTTTCAGTAGACCAATGACAACATCCTCAAGATTTTCGTTCTCATCTATTGAATATATATTATCATTAAAACGTCTCTTAAGCTCATCTATAACTGGCCATATAAGCTGTTTGGCCTCCTCCTCAGTAGAAGCTGAAGCGGTTACACGAAAATGAACCTCTCCCTCCTTAGCATATGGAGCTATGGTTGGATTGGTTTGACTATTAATTAGATCTTCTATCATAGTTTCAGCCTTAGCTTCGCCTATTCCACATATTTTGACCATCTTAGAAACTAATACTTTATCTTGCAATCCAATAAGATATTGATAAACACTGCTTTCAAACATAGGTATCATTTCTGAAGGTGGTCCTGGCAAAAGAATAATGCTTTTAATACCATTATTTGCTTTATCTTCAATGATATAACCTGGAGCTGTACCATTGTCATTGTCAAGAACAATTGAGCCCTGAATTGTCAGGGCTTGCTTCCAATTATTTGTTGTTATTTGCGCATTTTCCAAGGAAACACTTTTGTTATGGAAATATTCTAAGATTCTATCTTTGCTATGCTGATCAATTATTAAATCTCTTTTTAATACTCTGGCAACAGCTTCCTTTGTCATATCGTCTTGGGTAGGTCCCAGTCCACCAGTAAGAATAACAATATCGCTACGTTTAAGACATTCCTCTAAAACCTTAGTAAGTCTAGTATAGTTATCACCAACCGTAGTCTGATAATATAGGGTTAGACCTAATTCAGCGCATTTTTTAGAGAGATAGTTAGCATTTGTATTAACAACACTGCCAAGTAACAGCTCGGTACCAACACTAATCAATTCAACATTCATATAAGACCATTTCCTTCACTGTTATTTATCCTGTAAAACGGATTTATTCTTTATTAGATAATCGATTAATGAGACTACTGTAAGTATTAGGGCTAGATATATTACGATTGTCTCTAAGGTATTGATAAAAGGAAAATCCAGGTTAATAATTAGCATTACAGACATTATCATCTGTAGATTTGTTTTTATCTTCCCCCACCAGCTTGCTGCTATAACGACTCCATTATCACTTGCTACTAATCTAAATCCGCTGATAATAAACTCTCTTGCAATAATTATGAATGCAATCCAGCTAGGTAATAGATTAAATTCAACAAAGCAGATCAAGGCTGCAGAAACTAAAAGTTTATCTGCCAAAGGATCCATGAACTTTCCAAAATTAGTTATTAGGTTTTGCTTTCTAGCTATGTAGCCATCAAGAAAATCTGAAAAAGCGGCAATTAAAAATATAGCCCCGGCAATATAATTGTTGTAAGTGATATTTTGGTTTAGATATACCAAAAGAAATACTGGTATCATTATTACTCTGAATAAGGTTATCCTATTGGGTAGATTCAACACCATCACTTCCCTTCACGATTTCTCCAACCAAATCATAATCCTTGGCACCTGTAACGATTGCTTTTACAATAGAACCAGATATTAATTCTTCTTCTGAGTGTAAAAAGAAAAACCCATCGACCTGAGGGGCATCCATATATGTACGACAAATATATACCCCATCCTCTTCAGTTATTCTTCCTTCAACTAACAGATCAAAGACTTTACCTTCATATTTATTAACTTGTGAAAAAACAAGGGATTGCTGTAACTCCATTAATTCATTCTGCCTGTTTTTCTTAATCTTTTCACTTATCTGAGGCTTAAGGAGCGCTGCAGGGGTATTATCTTCTTTAGAATAGGTAAATACTCCCAACCTATCAAATTTCATATCTTCAACAAACTCTTTTAATTCATTATGCTCTTCTTCTGTCTCAGTTGGGAACCCGGTAATAAGTGTTGTGCGAAGTATAATATCCGGTATTTCTTTTCTTAATTTCTTAATTATCTTGGTTAAATCAGCCTTATCAGTTCTTCTACCCATTAGTTTTAGAATTCTGTCAGAAGCATGTTGAATAGGAATGTCTAGATATTTACAAATCTTGGGCTGAGACTTTATTACCCCTATAAGCTCATCAGTAATCTCTTCAGGATAACAGTATAGTATTCTTATCCATTCAATACCTTCAATTTTGCATAGATTAGTTAATAACTTAGGTAGGGTCTTTTCACCATATAGATCCTGACCATATAAGGTGGTCTCTTGGGCAACTAATATCAATTCCCTAACACCTTGTTCAGCAAGGTATTTAGCTTCTTCTAGTAATTCCTCCATAGGTACACTTCTATAGTTACCACGGACCTTTGGTATAATACAATAGGTACAGTGCTTATCACAGCCCTCAGCAATTTTCAAATAGGAGGAATAGCTTCCAGATGTAAGGACTCTTCTCGAACTCGTCTTAGGAATACGATCTAAATCCTGAAAAATCATGGACTTCTTCCCTGTGTTTAGTTCATTCATTACATCCATGATATCATCAAAGCTTGCTGTACCAAGCAGTGCATCAACTTCTGGTATTTCTTCCAGAATTTCTTTTTTATATCGCTCAGCAAGACAGCCTGTAACAATAAGAGATTTTAAATTTCCTATTTTTTTGTATTGGGCCATCTCAAGTATAGTAGTTATACTTTCCTCTTTGGCATCGTTAATAAAACAGCAGGTATTTACAATTATAATATCTGCCATCTGTTCATCATCAATTATCTTATATCCATTATCCTTAAGAATCCCAATCATCTTTTCACTATCTACGAGATTTTTATCGCAACCTAAGGAAACAAAAAATATATTCATCCAGTCCTCCAAATTAGTATTATAGTCATAATCAGCTATATTATTTATATATAGCCGATTATGACTATATCATTTATATATAGCCGAAATAGCTATAGTTATCACTAGTATATGACATAAATCATAAAAATCATAAGTAATATATAAATTATCTTATTTAATAGAATCTACACAGTTCTTCATAAGCATGGCGATGGTCATAGGACCAACACCACCAGGAACCGGGGTTATAGCACTAGCTTTTTGGAAGACATCATCATAATCAACGTCACCGCAAAGCTTATTATTTTCATCACGATTCATACCAACATCAATAATTACTGCACCATCTTTAATATAGTCTTTATTTATTAATTTAGTTTTACCAATAGCAACAATTAATATATCTGCTCTTTTTGTTACTTCCATAAGGTTCTTTGTTCTAGAGTGACATATGGTTACTGTGGCATTTTCTCTAAGCATTAACATTGCCATTGGTTTACCTACTATGTTGCTTCTTCCAACTATAACGCATTCCTTACCTTCAATAGTAATTCCAGAACGGTTTAGTAGTTCAATTATCCCTGCTGGTGTACAAGAAATAAAGCCTTCCTGTCCGATGCTTAGAGCCCCTACACTTTGGGGATGAAAACCATCTACATCCTTCGAAGGTGATATGGTCCTAATAACCTTATCTTCATCAATATGCTTAGGTAAAGGAAGCTGAACTAAAATACCGTTAATATCATCCTTCTGATTTAATTCATTAATCAGAGATAATAACTCATCTTCAGAGGTCTCCTCAGGAAGTTCATATGAAAGGGAATTAATGCCAACATATGCACAGGCCTTCTTTTTATTACCCACATATACTGTTGAAGCAGGATTATTACCTACTTGAATAACTGCTAGGGTAACGGTGATATTCTGATCCTTTAATAATTCCACCTTAGCTTTTAGTTCATCCTTAATCTCAGTTGAAATCTTTTTTCCATCAATAATATGTGCCACTATACATACTCCTCTCCTCTATCTAAGCCTAGCCCTTCACACTATTCAATTTCCATTCCTTCAACTATATCAATCTTGAATTCATCATCACAAAAAACCCGATTTGATTTTAATACCCCATTCTTTGCCTTAACATGAAGGTTAACAATATTATCTTCATCGGAATTACTAAAATTTATATTAATATTTCCGCTAAAATTGTCATTAAAATATCCAGCATCAACAAAAACTTCATTGGAACCTTCAAACTTAAATCTTACTTCTAGATTCGCTTCTTCACCAAAAAGCTCATATTCACCAGATGGAACCACATTAGTTTTTCCTGCTTCCATATTCTCGAAATTAAAGCCATCACTAATCCTACCCTCAGCTCCAACAAAATAAGCTTGAACATATTCAATATTGGCATCAGTATTATTGGTGATTTTTAGTTTACCTTCACTACTTTCTATGACCATTAGTATAACCATAATTAATAATGCTACAGCAGCAATTGAAATAATTATAATAGGTCTTTTTTGTGAAACACTAACATTTTCAACTTTTTTCTTATTATTTTTGATTTTTCTCATTAAACATCCTCCAGTTATTTAGTCCTTAAAGTCTAATAATTATAATAATGTTTTTAGGTGAAATAATCAATAGCAAAAACATCGATTATGCCAACCTCCTATTGGTTAAGTTTCCATAAAAGGGCATAATCGATGTAAAATTACTTATATTTTATTGTATATAAGAGTATTTAATCAATTTTAAATAGTCTAATCGCTTTAGCTAATTCAGAAGAATCATTCTTAAGTGAATTGGCAGCTTCGTTAAGCTTAGTAACTGCTTCTAGCTGCTGTTGAGCTGTTGCATCTACTTCTTCTGAAGCAGCTGAGGTCTCCTCAGATACTGCAGAGATACTTTCAATAGCATGAAGTGTATCATTCTTAGCTTCATTCATTACTGACATCGTTGCTGATATTTCATTCATCTTCTCAGCTAATTTATCTACATGAGCATTAATGTTATTAAAGAGATTAACAACCTCAAGGAGTCTCTTCTCTTGTGTCTTTGAGATACCTTCAGTTTGTCTAACTGTAACAGCTGTATCCTGGGTCTTTCTTGTTATGTTAGTTATGATTTCCTCAATCTCACCAGCAGCTAATACAGATTTTTCAGATAACTTTCTTATTTCTTCTGCTACAACTGAAAAACCTCTACCTGCATCTCCTGCTCTTGCAGCCTCTATAGATGCATTAAGTGATAATAGATTTGTCTGAGCAGCAATATCATTAATAACTCCAATAATCTCGGTGATTGCTTTGGATTCTCTCTCAAGATCTTCCATATCTTTAATGGTTTTATTAGTAATGTCTATATTAGATTTTGTAGCATTGTTAAGCTCTTCTACCTCATCAAAGCCATTATTAACCACACTCTTTGTTTCATTAGCAATCTTTGATATCTCATATGTATGTTCATTAACAAGATTAATTTGATTAGCCAGATCATCAGTCTGTCTTAAGGATTGCTCTGTATCATGAGCTTGTTGAGTAATACCCTCCTGTATCTCACTAATTGCAATTGAAATATCTTTTGAAGCAGTTAGAAGAAGCTCTGAGTTTTGTTGAACATGCTCACTTGAGCTTATAACTGTTGTTGCCACATTAGCTGACTTAGATATAAGTCCCTTCATATTAATAATCATATCATTGATACTATTAGAAAGAATATTAAACTCATCCTTACGTTTTGTCTTAACAGTTACAGTTAAATCACCATCTGATGCTTTCCTAAGGACATTAATGATATCACTAATTGATTTACCAATACCAGAGGACACAATAATACCAATAAATCCAGCTATTAAAGCAGCAACTATAACTATTATAGCTGTTAAATCTTTAATGGAATCTGCTTGACTAGTCAATGCAGAGGATGGAACTAAAGCAGCAACCATTGCTCCAGTATCAGAAATATTGTTATATATAAACTTATGCTCTTCACCATTATAGTTTACTGTATTATTGCTTACTAGTTCGTCCGATGCCCTTGCTTCTTCATAGAAGGGTTGATTAACAAATATAGCTTCTTCAGTATCTCCCAAGGCAGTGATTTCTCTACCGTCTCCCGATATAAATGCAACCACACTTCCTTCAGGTAACTGTAGGCTAGCAAGGCTTTCTGTAATTGCGGACATATCTATATCCATCTGTAAATATCCAATATGAACAGCGGATTTATTAAGATATTTCTTAGAAACAGAAATTGCATAATCTTTTGGTAAAATTCCAAGCTCTTCATCTAGGTATGTATGATAACCAGTCCAAACCATATTATCATTGCTATTATTTATGTATTCAGCCTCTTTAGTTGTTTTAAATGTTTCATATGGATTATTATCAGTAAATCTTCCAGTAGATGTTACAGGCTGTCCGTAGTCAGTAAATATTGCAATGTTCCCCAGAAACTTATCTGAAGCTGTCAAGGATGTAACTGAACTTCTAATAGACTTGTATACTTCTGCTTCTTCTACTGTTTCTCCTTGATACATTCTACTATAGTAGTTCCAAGTATTAGCATCAACAGATAACTGGGTTGCCTTATCCTCTGTAGTTTGCATAATTATATCGTAATAATTAGCAGTTGACGAAATAACATTAATTGTAGAATCTGTAAAAGTATTAACAATAGATTTAGATGCACTTGAGTAAGCTGCCAAACCTAATATAACTATGAATAAAACTGGTATTAAAAAAGACAACATAAGTTTGACTTTAATACTGTTAGTTAATCCTACAAAAGGTGATTTTTTCTTTCCATCTGTACTTAAATTAGTCTTAATATCTTTGTTTTTATTACTATGCTTCCTGGAAATTACTTCTCTTATATTCTTAATTTGATTTAATAAGAATTCTTTGATTTTCATACGTACCTCGCACCTCATTTTGTAATAGTAATGTCATAAAATGTATCTTTAACTCATTTTAACACACTTAGATATTATTTCAAGCATATTTGTATAATCAACAAACTATTAACCAATCTTATCTCCAAACATATAAAAAAGGCGTTGCCTAGGCAACACCTTTTATCCATATCTATTTATTAATGCTTGCCTACTTTTATAAGCATTGAGCGAAATCCCATGATTAAGCTAAATAAAGCTATAATAAAGATTAGGTATATTTGATAATTGGTAGACACCCCAGTTTCTATAAACAATAAGCATAGTGATAAGGTGACTATAGTAATAATTGCAAAAAACAGACCATTAGCAAAGTTTTTAAATTTACTAATTCGATATTTGTAAACCATTGTCTTCATAATATTTAAATCCCCTTCGTAGTATATTAGATGCTTATACTAATATAACGAAGGAAAAATCAAAAAAGTTTCAATTTTATTAAAAATTAATGCACAAATATTAAGAAATCTAATTAATGGTAATATTTATAACTACTTTGATTATTTACCAAAGAGCTCAACAATCCTTTTACCGTATTCCTTAAGGCTATCAAGTTCCTGGCAGTCAGGAACCCACATGGTTCTTACACCATCATCTTCTACTTCAAATCCAGCATTCTTTAATTTTTCAGTTAACTGCTTAACAGCCTCTCCGCCCCATCCATAACTACCAAAGGCAGCAGCTTTTTTGTTTTTCATCTTAAGACCAGCAACCATCTCTAGAAGACCAGCAATTGAATATGAATGACCTCCGTTAATTGTAGGTGATCCAACTAAGATGCCCTTTGATTTGAATATCTCAGTAATTACATCGTTCTTATCTTCCTTAGAAGTATTAAATAGCTTAACTGTAACATTAGGATCGGCCTCTTCTATACCAGATGCAATAGCCTCTGCCATTTTCCTAGTTGAATTCCACATAGTATCATAAACTAATGTAATCTGATTTTCCTGATAATCATCAGCCCATATTAAATACTGCTCAATAATCTGAGCAGGATTGTCCTTCCATATTACACCATGACTTGTACAAATCATAGATAAAGGAAGCTTCAAGCTGAGTACCTCACCTATTTTCTTAGTAACAAACTTGCTAAAAGGAGTTAATATATTAGCATAATATTTGATTGCTTCCTGATATAATTCAGCTTCGTCGGCTGCATCATTATATAGGGATTCTGTTGCGTAATGTTGCCCAAAAGCATCATTACTAAAAAGAATATTCTCTCCTGTCATATAAGTAAACATACTATCAGGCCAGTGTAGCATTGGCGCTTCAACAAATACCAACTTACTCTCACCTATGTCTAAGGTGTCACCAGTTTTAACAGTTACAAAATTCCAATCTTGATGATAATGACCTTTTATGATCTTAGCACCATTTTTAGTACAATAAATTGGAGTGTCAGGAATCTCCCTCATAAGCTCCACAAGAGCGCCACTATGATCAATTTCATTGTGGTTCATTATAATATAATCAATACTCTTTAAATCAATCTCTTTTTTTAGCCTAGAAACGAATTCCTTATCATATGGCTGCCAAACTGTGTCGATTAGTACTACTTTTTCATCTCTGATTAAATAAGAATTGTAAGAGGAACCTCTGCTTGTTGAATATTCATTACCATGAAAGCTCTTAAGCTCCCAATCAATTTTACCAACCCATGTAACCTTATCTGTTAATTTCTTTCCCATTATGATACCTCCGTTTTATAAAATACATGTTTAAATGTAGTATAACCAGAATCTAGAGCAAATTCTTTGATTCAAATCACAAGCTTTATTATTGTGATCAAAATGGAAAATATTATTAGTAGTAGAAGTTAGGATTTCCCCTTTTACATATATACTCCTTTTCGTGATTTAACATTATATGTATGATAATTATATCATTTTATCTGTAAATATCAATAATAATATGTCGATTTCACAGGTAATGACGAACATATTTCACAATTTATCTACCTTATGCTCCATAATTCCAACATTTTATTAGAGCAAAATCTAAAATCAATTTTTTTGATATCCATTGTTGTATATATGGGAAACTTTTTATAAATATTTCCATCAATATAGTATTCTTGATATCCTACTATATTGTTTGCTTCTATAGGGGCTTGAAGGTAACTTGGTAAATCGTACTTTACATCAACAACTTCATCGTCTCTTAATAACAAGAATAATTCACCTGTAAGCTTAAGTCCTTCAGTTCTTATCTGCCCGTCTTTAACTACCAAGGTATCTTCCTTTAGCTGACGAAAAACATCCTTAAGTTTATAATTATCGATACCGTAATTCATTAGAGCTTTTGTATCTCTCCATTTTAGGCTTTTACTAGGGGGCCATCCACAACCTAGTACCACACTTATCAAGGTCATATCCTGTCTTCTAATGGCTCCTACAAAACAGTAGCCTGCCTTATTGGTAAAGCCTGTTTTAACACCTATTGATCCATCAAGCATATGTAAAAATTGATTTTTATTAGTCACATGAAAGTTTCTCTTCCCATTGATTTCTCTAAATTGATAGGAAAGGGTGTTTGTAATCTCTATAAACATATCATTTTCTATAGCATAGCTTGCAATAACTGCTAGATCCTTAGCTGTTGTGTAATGTCCCTCTGCATCTAATCCATTAGGTGTTATAAAGTTAGTATCAAGACAATCTAGAGACCTTGCTTTATCATTCATCATGGTGGCAAAGCCTTCCACACTACCTCCAACATGCTCAGCAATTGCAACCGCTACATCATTGTGGCTTTCAAGCATAAGCGACATCAAAAGATCCTTTAAGTAATACTGCTCCCCACTTTTAACATTAAGCTGAACATCTGGCATCCTAGCTGCATAGGCAGATATAGTCACCACCTCATCAAGAGAAGCATTCTCCAATGCAATAATACAGGTCATGATTTTAGTAGTGCTTGCCATAGCCATTCTCTCATAGCCATTATGCTCAAAAAGAACCCGGTTAGCTGACCCATCCATAAGCAGGGATGCAAGGGCATGTACCTTAGGATCTTCTGGCTTCTTAATTACATTCTCTGTAGAACCTTCATTGCTTTTATTCATAGATAGATCATTGTCAATAGTTTCATTAATTGAGATCTTACCTATATCCTTCCCTGTAGATGCTAGGATTTCCTCATATTTCTTATTTACAGTATTAACATTGATTGTTGCGAATATTAGGGTAATTATAATCCAAGGTAATAGAGGTGATATTTTCTTTTTCATTTGCCATACCTTAAACTTATCTTTAATTAAAATTTATAGAAAAAATAGAATAATATTCTTGTTTTTAGAACTTATTCTTAAGACTTAGGTATTCTTTTGTTAGAGCCGACTTTTAAAATCCTGGTAACCAAATTCTTTGATAAGTTCCATGCTTTGGTCGGGTTTAAGCAAATATATTGATGGAAGATTAATACCATTAAAGGTGTTGTTCTTAACCATTGTATATATAGCCATATCACAAAATGTTAGCCTATCACCGGGTTTTAAGGGTTCCTTAAAGGAATAATCTCCTATTACATCCCCAGATAAGCAGGTCGGTCCTCCCAATCGGTAAGTGTATGGATGTTCCTTAGGATTACCACTATCTATAATATTAGGTCTGTATGGCATTTCTAAAACATCTGGCATGTGGCAGGCTGCTGAAGTATCAACAATTCCAATCTTCATACCATTATCCATAATATCTAGAACTGTGGTAACAAGGTAACCAGCATTAAGAGCGATTGCTTCTCCCGGTTCTAGATAGACCTGAACACGGTACTTATCCCTAATATGATTAATAGATTTTGGTATGTCAAGGGGACGGAGTTGTCGACACACCAGGT
>DUNS01000295.1 GCA_012839235.1 Clostridiales bacterium | reverse complement strand
ATGGTTAATTATTCATATGTTATTAATTAGACGAGGGAAGATATAAATAAGTTCCTTTACAATAAAAGCAAAAGACTGTACTTATATCTCATGGCATACATGAGATATATTGTACAGTCTTAATATATCATAAATAAAAAACTTGTAAATCCTCATTCCCTTTTATAGAGCATGAACTAGTTCGAAGATTAGGAACTTAAAGGATACGCATACACGTATGCACCTATCCTTCCTATCCATCTTATTTTACTACAACCTTAATCAAAGGTCCTCTACCAGCTTTATTGGTTCCCCATATTTTAATTGCTGTACCCTTCTTCTGATTAGGTATCTTGATTGTGAATTTACCATTCTTATCCACTGACCCTTCATAGGTCTTTTTACCAATGCTGGCAAATACTTTGGTTTCATTATCAAGTACTTCAACCTTACCAGTTATAGTTTTCTTCCCAGCTGCAATAGGGTTAACCTGTGGCTGATCAGGAGCAACCTTAATTATCTTACTTGTATAAGGTGAACTGGTACCCCCAGCATTAGTTGCAGTAATAACTACATCTGTTCCTGATACATCCCTATCTGTTTTAAAGGTGTATATATATTGGTTATTATCCTCATCATAGACATATTCAGAGCTTTTATAGGTTTTAGTTCCTATTGTTAGATTTATTTCTAAATCTTGACCTGCAATAACCTGAACTGTTTTATCAGTATTTGTTACTTCCCTTATAAGGGTAGGCGCTTCAGGTACAGGTGGTAATATCTCGGACTTATTAGCCATGAGAATCCTTCCATCTATAAATCTAGTCATAACATAGACTTTAGTTCCCATTGGCATTTCCTCTTCTATCTTATATCTATAACGATCAAACTCATCGACCTCTATAGTGTACAGTTCATTCCTAAATGTATCCCCATTAGGATAAGCTATGGCTAAATAGACAGTTCTACTATCAAGAGAATCACCTGTAATCATATAAGAGCTTTGCTTAACATTATTGATAGTCAAAACAGTTGAAGAGGTTCTAACATATTTCTCAATATCATTTACAATAATCTCTTTTAGATAACTAGTTCTTCTTGCCCCATTCTTATAATCTGTAGCAGATATCTTAAGCACCTGACCTGCCTGTAACTGATCAGTAAATCGGAAAGTAAAGTTACCTGCATTATCGGTTTTGGTCGTATATTCCTTATCACCAATATATAGTGTTATATCATATACCTTCTTGGAATTAGATGGTACATAGCCTCTTAGAGATCTTTCAATATTACTTACTTCATAAACAATTGGTGCGTTAGGTGCAAGTTCTTTTACTGATGTAGTTAGTAATCTACTGTTTCTTGATACATGATCTAGATTATAAATCTGAACAGATTTACCTGCCTCTAAGGAAGGTATATACAAAGAAAAGTTTCCTGATGAATTAACCTCATATTCTGTCTCCACTATATCTAGGGAAGGATCATATATCTCAACATTGCTTTCATATAGTTCCTTGGCTCCATCATTGGATAGATATACTTTACCATCTATTATTGCGATAACTGTTCCATCAGTATCATTAGTATTACCTGTTATATATGGTGAAGAGTTATCAATAGTATTAATCGTAGGCTGATTAGGTCCAGTTCTGTGAACAGGTATTGTAATTCTTTCTCCTTCCACACCAGTATTCTCATCAATAACATATGCAATTACTGTTGAACCAGAAGGCTGAGAAGGTAAAGGATATGCATACTTACCATTAGTACCTACTGTACCTTTATAGGTACCTGTATGTGCTTTAAAGACAATTGTTGCACCAGGTTCAGCTGTACCCTTAATGTTTGATTTACGATTAGTATATTTTTCATGGGTTGGCCTACCTAATAGGTCATCACTAAAATTATCAATTAAAATTGTCTTAATTGTCTTGTTACCATGGATATCCTCTGCATATATAGTATAGGTTCCATTATCCACTACATTAAAAGTTCTATTAGTAATCTTTCTTGCAGCAACCCAACCAGTATAATTAAGATCATATTCACCCTTCATATAGTGTAGTGACTTGATTTCAGATTGATCAAATGCAATAACCTCTACATTATATGGACTTGCGGTAGGATTAGTCACTCCTTGAATTGCTACAATATGAGGACCTTCTAAATCCTTATGATCTAATTTATAGGAAGCAATATAGTAACGATACTGATCCTTCTCGGTTAAGTATTTTTCATACCAAGGGGACTTAGTCACCAAATCATGACCATAATAAGGGACTTTTGTAATAAACTTATAATCATTAGGTAGGTCTAATTTCCAGTTATAATCCACCTGAGGTATTATACTCCCAGATTTAGAAAGCTGTTTGACATAATCAGCAAGTACAGACTGACTTCGATTAAAGCTCTTATAAACAACTTGATTCTCAACACCATCATTAGCTACTACTGGTTTTGTAATCTTGTTAGTTGCTATAATAAGCTTGGTATCATCAGTTACTTCCTCACCGTTATAAGTTATACTTTTCACCCTATTGTTTAAGCTGATTTTATTACCAGAAAGATCATATCTAGGCTCAACACTAGGGTTAATAACATATTCTATTCCATCAAAAATATAAAATCCACTCCAGTCATCAATCCATTCTTCACGAATTAGAGATTTAAGACCTGTTTCATTCATCAGACTAGACATGGTCTTATCTGACCATTCATTACTTAATAAAGTGGTTTCATATGCACTGGCTGACCATTCCACCCACTCTTTTAATTGCTTACCAGTAATAGTGTATACATATAAATAACTATTGTATGATTGAAGTTTGGCCAAATCTGATTCTGTAATTTCATCACTTATTGTAACAAAATTATCAATAGATCCTGTTCCAAAACTCTCATAGGTTGAGGCAGCAATTATTGGATAGTCAATATATTGTGGAGCATTATTAACTATATAGTCAAGAGCATAGCTTATCTTAGAATCATTAAGTAGCTGTATAGCCGCATTATCACCTAACAATCCATAATAGTTCTGAATTAAATTATCCTTTTCAACAACAGCAATAACATCTGTTGTATACTTCAAAAGCTCTTCGTCAAGATCTCCGAACAAGGAAAGAAATCTACTATCCTCCTTAGTATTGCTCTTTGTTACCTTTCTTATCTCAGAGCTTCTATCACTAATCCTAAATCCATTAGCTCTTACCTCTAAGGTCAAATCAACGACACCAATTGCACTTCCCCTATCCCCTGCCATTATAACGTTCTTGCCATTCATAAGGAATGTCCTTTTATCTACTCCTGAAAGATTGTAATAAGGAGATGTCATATCGTCGGTTGGGAATAAATTGTGCTCATGGCCAGCTACAACAACATCAATATCGTCAATCTTGGTCAATGCATATGCAACATTCTTATAGTTAAGCTCAGGGTTTTCTGGTCCTATTCCAGTATGAGAAACTGCTACAATTATATCTGCTCCCATTTCCTTAAGTTTTGCAGCCTGTGCCCTTGCATTGATAACCATATCCTCACCTTTTAGAATCCCTGTATAGCTATGGGTTTTACCTGTCAGGGTTGGTATAGTCTGTCCAATAATTCCAATCTTAACTTCTACCTTATTACCTTTGGAGGTCTTCACCTCTCTAGTAATCAGCATATTTTCAAGAAAAGGATGTTCACCTGTTTTAGAATCAGTAACATTAGAAACTACAGTTATATCCATAAGCCCCGCGCCTTTAAGCTGCTTCAGAATATAATCATATCCATAATCAAAGTCATGATTTCCTAAGGATATGGCATCATAGCCTAACAAGGCCATAGCTTTATAAATAGGCTGAATTTCATCAGAATACTCCGAATGGATATATTCAGTAGTATAATCAAAAAGTGTATCACCAGTATCTACGGTAATAGTGTTTTCTGCGGGTAGCTCGCTCTTGGTCTGCCTAATAAGGTCAGCTACTCGAGCTAATCCCCCAATATTTGTATCGACACCTAGCTCATAATCTGTGCTACTAAGCTGTCCATGAATATCAGTAGTTCCAATAATACGCAAGTCAAATGTTTCTTTCTCAGCAGCGTAAGTATTATTATAATTAACTGCACCAATAATCATTAGGGCGGCAGCAATAATCGTTAGCCCATATAAAATCTTACTTCTCTTAATTTTCCTCATTCTAATAGTCACTCCTTGTCAGTAAAAAAGCCATTTCACAGTATTCATCCAAATATTCGTGAATACTTAAAACAGCCTCTTACCAATTATAGTCTCAGTTGCTAGTTATTCACATCCTGAGCCCATGATATTAAATTTTTGTGTTAAAACCGTGGCAGAAGTATTAAGAAATACTTACGGCTTGCTCAATTACTGGTTTCAT
>DUNS01000294.1 GCA_012839235.1 Clostridiales bacterium | reverse complement strand
AATAAAATGATATGTATACATATCATTTTATTGTGACTAAATACGTGTCACATAAAATGTTCTGTATAACATGGATTAATCTGCTTATCGTGGACATTATAGCATTATAGATATTCAAAATCAATCTATCTATTTTACTCACTTTTTTGAAAATGCTGATAATCCTTTGAGCTCTTCCATTCACCACCCCAGGTAAAGCCCCTCCTTGTAAATGCTTTATAGCAAAGATCATCTTTTCTTATATAATAAGGATTATCCAACTCCCTATCAGCATAGCTACTTCCATTCTCAGGAAGGACCACTGTTTTACCATCAATTGTACGGACATATGGGTTATATAGTGGATTGATATCAATAGCTAGACCATCACTGTGGGAGGATCTTTTAGTGGTACCATCAATAAATCTAAAGTTAAAGGCTGAGGAATTATTAGCTTCCATCGATAGTTCATCATCTGCCTCATATTCGTCTACTAATACCATTCGCTCTATTGGATAATCTCCTTTATAAAGCTCTTCAAATATTGCAACCATATCATCGGCAATACTCTCATTAACAATCATTTCACCTATCTGAGTATTTCCTTTGAAGTTCTTATGCAGAACACGGATGTATGACAGTTCCTCATAGGGAACATCACAATCCTCACCATAGGATTTACCATTAATTCTAGATTTAATATTATCATCAATAGGCAAAGCGTAAAACAGTTCACCTAAAGAAATGTCCTCTAAAAGGAAAGCTTCTACAACTACTCCTGCTGCCAGGTCTTTTATATTAATCCCAGCTCTTTCTTCAGTTACATCTATTACATCAGCTTTGGCTACATCCTCCGAAGGTAATAAGTCTTTAGTAAGAGTATTATTATCCATAATATCTAACCTCTCCTCTTCTATGACCCCATTATTTTGATCTTCAATATCTTTCTTAGGTGCTCCACAGGACATAAGGAGGGCGCTCATACTAAAAACACTTATGAAGATGTAAACTCTCTTTAACATGCTAGTCCTCCTCAATTACATGAATTTCTAAGTAATCAAAATCTATTGCTTCAATAAAGCTATCTTGTGTAAATCTAGTTTTATCATGGCGTTTAAATTGATTAATAGTGGAATCTAGCCAGATTGGCTTTGGTAGATCATATTCCTGACAAACCTCCTCTAGGGCAGCAAAAACCTTCTGTGTTCGCCTTAATTCCTTACTATCATTTACAACAACCATATCTTTAATTAAACGGTTTTCTTTGAAAACCTTTGCCCATAATCTAAACATATGCTTCCTCTTCCTATCATTATCCTTGGCCATAAACATTTTTAACACTTATATCCCGAAGTGAGCCACAAATTATTGCTAAATATATTTTTAGAGTATATAATTGATTATACAAGATGTATTGGCAAGCCAATATATATGTGGTGAAATTAACATTTTAATTATATATGAATACTGAGTAAATTAAAAGCGCCATTCAAAATTTGTGTACTGCGTAAGATGAAAATAAAAGTTTTATCTAGAATGCTTACAGGCAAGTGTCAGCTAGCTTCACCCTGTGAACAAGCATTCATAATAAAGAAAGGTTTGGATATTAACATGGAAGGTAATAAGCGAAGAGAAAAATTAATAGAGATCTTGAATAAGCATACTGAGCCTATATCAGGTGGTACTTTATCAGGGATGCTTGGGGTCAGCAGGCAAGTTATTGTTCAGGATATAGCATTACTTAGAGCTTCCCATATCAATATTCTTTCAACGACTAAGGGTTATATTATATACCCCCTTGACCCACCAAAGTCTAAGCGTACAATTAAAGTGAAGCATACTACAGAACAGATCGAAGATGAATTGTGTACCATAGTTGATCATGGAGGAAGGGTTCTAGATGTATTCGTTCATCACGAAATCTATGGGGAGATCAACACAGACCTTGTTATACGCAATCGGCAGGATGTATATGATTTTGTAAAAAAGGTAGAGGATAAGAAGGTTGTCCCCCTCAAGGAGTTGACTGCAAGCATCCATCAACACACAATCGAAGCTGATTCTGAAGAAATTCTTGATAAAGTGGAGAAAGCACTGGACGCTAAAGGATATTTATATATAAATTAAGTGAGTCTGTCCAATTATTATCCACATCAAACAGGCTCACTTTTTTTATTTTCATTATCTAACTTCCTTTAGCGAAGCAGCAACATTGGATTAACAGTCTTGTCATCCTGCATAACTTGAAAATATAGGTTACTTCCTTCTACAGTATAGTATTTGGTTGGTTTAGCAATCGCGCCAATAACCTCTCCTTCATCAACCTTATCACCAACCTTAAAACTAACCGTTGCCTCATCCAATTGACCATATACCAAGCTATATCCATCTCCTATAGCTGTAGTCACAGTATATCCAGTTTCTTCATTCCACTCAGCACTTGTAACAATACCTCTTGCTGCTGCTTCAACGTCTTCACCAACCTCAGCACCCAATATAATGGCTGGACTAGTTTTATAAAGCATCAAGGTTTGATAGTAAACAGTATGATCCATGCTGTATTTCATAATAACATTACCTTTAACTGGCCAAGAAAGACCTGCTTCCTTATCAAACTTAAGGCTTGATAATACAGGTTTGTTTTCAGCTTGAACAGTTGCACCAGCTGTCTCAACAGCTTCAGGAGGCTCATTGGCTTCAGCCGTTTGTACAGGCTCATCCTCCTTTACCACTTCTGGAATCTCAACTAGGTCAAGCCCTTGTTCCTCTTCTTCTGTAAATACATCGTATTCAAGTAAACTATCGTTATCCACTACTTCATCCGTAGTATCCGTACTATTATCAGCAGTCACATTGTCCCTTGGATTAATAATATCATCTGCTGCTTGGTTATTAGGTAGTTTAGTATATTCCTCCCACTCTGCTAAGTTATTATCGGGTTCCTCATTAAGATCAACATAATTATCATCCTCAATATTACCCTCTGACAATCTAGACCCAATGATGGCTGTAGCTGCTATTGCGATAACCCCGACAAACAACAACACATAATAACCTTTCCCTTTGAAAAATTCAGCTAATCTGTTCTTTTTCACTGTTATCACCTCATCCTTATTCTTCTCTGTAAGATTTAAAATTATACCGCTAGCCTTATTTGTTTATAGAATTTCTCTAAAATATATCCTTTGTTTTGTATAAAGTTTTGTATATACATTGTTTCCGATGTTGGATAGTTTTATTTACGATTTCAAAAAATATTAAGTACTTACTGTATTATCACCATTTTTTGTTTTTTTAATCGATTTTCAACTAATACCCATTTTCTGTATTGACATTTCTCATTAAAGTTTTAAAATATAAATATGCGGATATAGTTTAATGGCAGAATGCAAGCTTCCCAAGCTTGAAATGCGGGTTCGATTCCCGTTATCCGCTTAAAAAGAAAATAGCCTATGGTACCATGTTTT
>DUNS01000293.1 GCA_012839235.1 Clostridiales bacterium | reverse complement strand
TAGTGTTAACACTTTTTAAATATATTAATTTTATAGTTATATAAATATTATATTCTTTTACGTACACAATGTCAACAGTGTACGTAATGTCAATAGTGTACATAATGTTAACAGTGTACATAATGTCAGCAGTATACACAATGTACAGAATGTACCTTTGCAATCACAACTAAATAAATAGAGCTTCTGCAAATGATAAACCATTTTGCAAAAGCTCTTGTTTAATTATTTCTTTTTATTTTTCTTTATTGCGAAAAAAGCTCCTACGGCGCATAGTATTACAACTCCTAATATAGCAAACACTTTTATAATTCCTTTGCTGCTATCACTATCAACCTCTTGGCTGCTAATTGTATCTGTAGAATCTTGAACACTATCATCTATAATATCTTCAGCTGGCTTATCTTCCTTTACTAATACCATTGCTGAGATCGGTTCGACTGTCGCCTTACCACCATCGATTGATTTTAGTACTTTAGTTCCTGCCTTGTTGCCATCTACATATACATTCCAGTTACCTTCAGGAATATTTACAGTTGTTTCACTCTTGTTGGCATTAAATATTACTAATATAGCTTCTGATTGTTCCCCATTAGGAGAATTCTCTATGGTATATGCAACAACATTAGGATCAAGGCCATCCATGAACTTAAGATTCGCCTGAATATCTGAGGTCATAGTCATTCTGAGAGCACTGTGATCCTTGCGAAACTCTATAAGTCCTTTGTAGTAATCATATACTTCACTATACTCTCCCTTACGATCCCATCTCAAACTATTAACAGAATCCGGGGACTTATAACTGTTATGGTCAAATAATGTAGCACTTTCATCAAGAGGTTTACTTCTTAAGGATTCTTCCCCTGCATGAATAAATGGTGTTCCTTGAGATGTTAATACAATTGCACTTGATAGCATGTTCATCTTTATTCTATCCTCTTCACTGTCAGATGGATTAGATGATGCTAGCTTATCCCATAGGGTTAAGTTATCATGGGCAGATGCATAGGTAATGGTCTGAGTAGGCTCCTTCGCCCAAGGGAAGCTTGAATAATTAATCTTGGAGTAATCTATCTGATTATGATTAGTTGAAGCAACTATACCGAATTTAATAGTTTCCTCCATACCTTCCTTACCGGACACATAACCATTTTCCTCTGCAGTAAACACACTACCTTTTATACCGTCTCTAATATCATCGCTAAATGCAGCTATTCTTGGATCTAGAGAACTCATATTAGCTTTAAGAGCTCTTTCACTTTCAGGAAGTGGTGACCCTCCTGCTGTCCAGCCTTCCCCGTATATAATTATAGATGGATCTACTTTATCTAAGGCTTCTCTTACTGCATTCATTGTTTCGATATCATGAATTCCCATAAGGTCAAAACGGAAGCCATCTATGTGGTACTCAGTTGCCCAATATACAACAGAATCTACGATGTACTTGCGAACCATTGCTCTTTCTGAAGCTGTTTCATTACCACAACCAGATGCGTTGGAGAACTGTCCATCCTCAGTCATACGATAATAGTATCCTGGAACAACCTTGTTTAAATTAGAATCAGCACTAGCAGATGTATGATTATATACCACATCCATTACCACTCGAATTCCGTTCTCATGAAGAGACGCTACCATTTGCTTAAACTCATTAATACGAACTTCCCCATGGTGAGGGTCTGTGGAATATGAACCCTCTGGAACATTATAGTTCTCTGGATCGTAGCCCCAGTTAAAATCATTATTCATCAAGGTAGTTTCATCTACTGTTGCATAATCAAAGGTTGGTAGTAGATGAAGATGGGTAATTCCAAGATCCACCAAGTGATCTAGACCTGTCTTAACCCCTGACTTTGTTGAAGTAGCTTTTTCAGTAAATGCTAGATACTTTCCTCTATTCTTAATTCCTGAATTCTTATCAATAGAAAAGTCCCTAATATGAAGCTCATATATGATAGCATCGGTTGGATTCACAAACTCAGGTTTCTTTTCATTAACAAATCCCTCAGGATTAGTTGAAGCAAGATTTACAACCATAGCCCTATCACCATTAGCTCCTGTAGCTTTAGCATATGGATCTACTGCTTCCTTAGTGCTATCACCAACTGTTACTGAATAAGTATAATAAACTCCATGTAAGTCACCTGTTTTCTCTAAATACCAGGTACCATTAACATCCTTATTCATAGGAATACTTTCTATACGCTTATCCCCTTTACCACTTTCAAAAAGGTTGATTATAACTTCTGTTGCTGTAGGCGCCCAAAGTCTAAATGCTGTCTTATCTTTTGACCAGGTTGCACCTAGGTCATCTCCTCCATAAAAGAAGGCATCCTCAAATTCTTTTGTTGTAAATAAATTATTTCCTGATATAGCCATTGTTCCGTAATCTCCAAATTCTAATATGTAGTTTCCACCGATAGGAAGGCTTTCAACAGTAGTAATAACTCCTTCTGTTACCTCAGTTCCCTGAGCAGAAGTCACACTAGCAATATTGTAAGTTTTTCCTTCTTTATCAGTTATGGTTAGCTTATTAATTATATTTTCATCTGTTATGTCAAATGCTTTTGTAACACTAAACTCTATAGTACTAGTATCTACAAATGAGGCAGAAAGTAATTTAGGTCCTATATTCATCTCATTTTCTCCATAGCCAAAGCTAGCTTCTCCTTGGACTACATAGATATCTATTACTTCATCCTTTGCATAGGAAATATTCATAAATCTATCATCTGTAGTATCTTTTTGTTCCCAATCATTACTCTCAGTAGAGTATCTGACTATAAATCCAATCTCATTAGTCCCTGCATCTACATCCATGTTAAAAGTAGCAACCTTGCCAAATTCATCTTCTCCATTAAATTCGTAACGCGCTCCTTCTTTACCACTTAGCCATGACCAAATATTCCATCCATCATAATCCCCGCTAAATCGATGATAATGAATGTTTACCTGAATTTGCTCTGCAGCATCAGCTTGGACTAAAGGCAATAAATAAATCCCTAGGCCAAGCAAAACAAGAGCCATTAATCCCAAAACACATTTACGCAAACCCATATTATTAACCTTACCTTTCTCCCTGTGAACAAAGTTCACATTAGTCTGCAAGCTTTCTACATGATAATCTCTGATTTTCATGTTACCTAGTCTCCCCTTCACTACAAGCTCCATTTGATTATGAACTAGCTATTCGTAACATAAGTTTATCACAAATATATAATTTAAGGAAGAATATATTCGAAATTATTCGAAAATATTCTTCCTCTTATAGATACATCAAAAATGAATATATGAACCATTAACGCGAACTATTAATTCTACAAAAAGTAACATAAAAGTATTGCAATCATGAATATTAATGTTATACTAGGTTTACAAAATATAAAAGCAGAGTAGAATCATGTGCGTTAAGTGCCAGCTGAACAGGGAGTTGTCAGTTGGACGAAAAGG
>DUNS01000292.1 GCA_012839235.1 Clostridiales bacterium | reverse complement strand
TTCGTTTCCATATAGCTTCTGCTTGTTCAATAGCCAGCCATAAAGGCATATAAATATCACTAGGAAAGGAACAATTATTAAAACATTTTTTTTATATGACTTCAAATCTAAAATAGCCCCCTTATATTTTTATGAAACTGCAATAACTTATTATAACTTTTGCCTATAGAATTATTGGTGTTGTGAATATGCATTAATTAAAACCATTGTTGCTCTTCTTCTCATTATTTTTATGTACTGACTTTGCACAACCATTCGGTATATTAAAGACTTCACTTATTAGATTATGATAATATACATTTTAAAAAGCCAACTGAATTATGTATATTCAGTTGGCTGAATATAAAAGTTAGTATAAATTCTAAAGAACTTTTATGGCAACAGATTGAGGATAGCTATAGCTACTCTCACCTAAATTATTATAGCTTATAATATCAATATACCATCTTGTTGATAAATTACCGTAATTAGTGGATATATTACCATAATCTCTGATTGTATTCTCAACCATAAACTTATCATTTATATCTTTTAACATATAATTGCTATCCATTGCTACTTCAACAGCTTTTACATATTCACCATTAACATTATTTTCATAGCTAGTATATGTTTCATTTATATCAACTGAACCTCCATAACTAAAGAATGATGGTATTTCCAAGGAAATACTTAATGGTCCTTTACTAAATCCAATTGAAGCAGAAAGTGCACCACCAATAGTACCTATTTTTTTTACCAAACCATCAATCTTTGTGCTATAAAATGCTGTATTAGGTATAGTAGCTGATCTTAAGGTCAAACCTCTAATATGTAAGTTTGACTTATCTGAAGATATGTAGTTTGAAGCACCAACTACTCTAGCGGTCTTACCAACTATTTTTAGGGTATATTTTTGACTGGCATTTCCTGACCTTGGTACATCCGTATAATCATAATTCATACTAAAAGTAATTGTATGGATTTCACTCTGACCCATGTTATTCCATGTCTCTGAAATTGTTTTCTCGGTAGTATATGCAGCATTCGGAGCATACGTTTCCTCTTCCTTTATGGAGATTGGAAGGAAACATGTATTCCATCGTATAGGTTCATCATTCCCTCGTATAGAGTTTATAATTGACTGTGCATTATCTAATTGGAAATTAAACACTTCAAAAATATAGTAATCATTACTGGATAACTTTTCATTTGACTTTAAGTAAATTTTCAAAACTGTCTTAACATCTTGATTGTTAGAACGATAACCTTTAAAATACACTACAGAATCTGATATATTCATTTCATAAGTCAAATTCACCACTTCATAGTTATTACTAGAACAATTACTTGAAAAATAAATAACTTTCTCATTTTCAGTTGTAGCACATGCTTCACCATAAATCTCAATATCATCATTGCCAACCATTCCATTAATGTGAATACTATTAGAATTTTGTACTATTCGAAATTGTGTGTCATTAGCGGTATTACTATTATTATCAGCAATATCATTTAATAAATTTGATCCATATTTATCAACATCTTTAATGTGTGCAGTTTTAGCTGTAAAAAAATAATTTGCTTCCTCTGCGAAGGCGTAATTCGAATTCGAACATAATAACAATAATACTGTTGTTAATAGCATACTAATTAATCTTCTTTTCATGATTATTTCTCACTTCTAAATGAATATGGTAGCGCCATTATTAGACCGATATATTATTTTTTAGGTAACCATTTTCATCTACTCAGATGCAATTTTAAAAATATATTATAAAGCAAAAACTGAATAGTTAAATAACTTGTCCATTGGCATCCCCCTCCTTCAGAGTATAGAACTGCATACACCATACAATATTATTCATTAGTTTATATAAAGCGCGCATTATATCATAATAATCAAAATTTTATAAATATTAATTACCTCTTCATATATAAAGACAACCCTACTCTTATATTTGCAACATATAATTATCAATCTTTTTTACTTTAATTAAACATTCAACCGAAACCACCCTAATAACTTATTACCGATGAGTACGCTGTTGCAGTTTCTAGAACGATGCTTCCATTCTTTACCTTAGAAACATTCATGACTCGGTATTTATATCCAGAATTTACATAGTATCCATCTTCTATACTATGAGATCCAATCCCCGAGAAATCTTGTCACCATGACTTTACATTGGTCCAACTAATACCGTCCTTTGATTGTTGCAATGTAATCGAGATGGAAGAGCTGTAGCTAGAAAATAGCAGACTAATTTATAAACAACTTTCGTACAATTAGTATGTAATTTCCTTACTATAAATTGTACCTGTTTCTGTTCCTCCATTACCATCAACAGAATAATATGTTCTCACTCTGTAGGATCCTTTTCCTACCTCTGATTTTTCAGATATAGATGCTGAAAATGATGTCGTAGTCTTTGACCAGCTTTCTACATCAATCCATAAACCATTGTTATATCGTTGGAGTGTTGAAGAAAGATAGATACTATTACCAGAAGATGTTCTTTGTACATATCCCTTTATGGTTGCGATTCCATCGTTAATTGTCAAAGAAGTATATACATCGTTAATGTTTGAATAAAGAGGTCTAATAACTGACGAACTTGGTGTTGTTGACACATCTACAGCTGCATATACAGGAGATCCCATAAATAGTACACCTATTAATAATATTGCTACTACATAAAAAGATTTCTTCATAAACTTTAAAACCTCCTTTGTTTTTCTGCTATGATATTATATCGTTTTTAATTGACCTATTATATAATGAACATTGGTTTCACCCCCTTCATTACTTCTTATACATTAAAACAAATCAAGAAGGAGTTTTGTGACATATCTGAAAAATTTATTCTATTATTCTATTTGATGTATATTCGATTTATTCAATTTTCACTTCTATACTCTCCGCAATCATAATTAAAATTTCCTTGTCCAAGGTAGATGATAATCTATAATAATAATGATCGTCATACCATAATAGGTTTTGAGTTCCTTTATTA
>DUNS01000291.1 GCA_012839235.1 Clostridiales bacterium | reverse complement strand
GGATTATAATGGTAGTGAGGTTATAATTATCTATAATATTAATAATGAGGGTGCTAAGGTTAACCTTAACAATACCGAACTAATAGATAGAAATATCAGAGGATATTTATCAGTAGATGGCCGAGAGGTTACTCTTACAAACAATGAATTAGGTATGCCTAAATATTCAATAGTAATATTAAAGTAAACTAGAGACCAAGTCTAAAGTAGGGCGGATGCAAAATTGAATCAAAAAGTTACTGGTATTCACCTAATACCAGTAACTCTAGAACGATTTTGTAAAAGCCCTACTTTCTTCCACCCATCATCTTCTTTAACATTTCAAATTGCATTTTCTCCTTCTGTGATAAATTTTTAGTGAGCAAATCAATCATAACATCACTTTCATCCTTCGAAAAACTAAGGTTTTGCTCTTGCAATTTATTATTTGCGTTCATCATGAGGGGTAGCAATTTATCCATCGGTTTCCCTTCGGCTTCTTTCATTATTTCTAATAATATGGTTAGTTTACGAGGATCAATATTTCTTATTTTTGGATTATTAGTCCAAGAAGAATCAGCCACAGTATTGCTCCTTACTTTTTATTTGTTTTATCATTATTATCATATGACATGGCTTTAAAAAGCATACTTAAGTTTTCAAAAGTACTCATTTGTTCTGGGGATACCATGTTTTTTAGCATATTGATAACATTGCTGTTATTACTGTTGTTATCTGCTTTCATTTCCTGATTATTATCGGGAGCATTTTCCTCATTTGAATCGGATGAAACTGATTCCGTATTCGAAAATTCTGCATATACATCTTCCGCATCATCCGTAATATCATTATCTTCCGCATCATCCGTCGTATCATTATCTTCCTGATTACCGGATGGGTCAATGCTATCTGTATAGTCTGTAAAATCCTCATTATTAAAGTAGCCCGATCCTTCTAAGGTTTCATAAAAAAAGGGATGCTTCGAGGTGTATGATTTTGCTCCAGTTTTCGATCCGGTAGAGAAGTCAACTTCAATCACAGAATCCTTATGTTCGAGATGGGTTTCCTCGGCATCATTATGATCTGCGGTTTCATTCGTATCCACTGAAGAGGAATTAACAAGATCGGTTAATCCGGCGATCATGTCGCTTAAACTACTTGAGGTCTTATTCTCTGTTTCTTCTTCTTCTTCTTCTTCCTTGGCAGGGGAATTATCACTTGAATTGTTAAACATGTTGGCCATGTTCTGTATATCCGATGCTGAGAAATCACCAAAACCACTACCACCGCCAAACATAGATGATAGGTCAAAACCGGAATTGTTGCTGTCCGATCCATTCTCCGAATCAGAATCTTGATTTTTTGATCCCTGCATCATATTCATCATGTTCATATAATTTGAGTAGGTTTCGAACATTCTTTTAGCATTGAAAAACCCTAAAATCTGATCAACTATTGGAAGCTCCCTCTCATCACACTTGGGTCTTATACCAGTTAGTAACCCCTCTAAATCCAATTTCTTATTATTACTTTCATCAGATGCCATCTCTAGAGGTAGGAGGAAGTTGCGATAACAACCAATTAAGTCAAAGAACTTCGTAAAGAGGTCCATTGATCTTCTTGTCTTTGGATCAAAATAAGGTGTCGCAGCCTTCATTATATCTACTGTATGCGAAAAATCTAATTGTGCCATGGCTCCTCCCGTCTATGTATTCATTATATTATATTCAGGATTGCAATAATGATGAACCATCATTCTGTAACATATGCACTTAAGAAAGGGGGATATGCTGTAAGTGATGCTTTTTAAAGTCTTGACATAGAGTTTACTCCAAGTAGTATAATATCTGTAATAGTAAATATTGATAAATACAACAGATATGGGGGTATACTATGTTTCGTTATATAACTGATCTATTAAATGGAAATATCTTTAAATCTTTAATTCTTTTTGCAATTCCACTATTTATTTCCAACATATTTCAACAACTATATAATACTGTTGATATTATGGTTGTTGGTAATTATCTAGGAGATGAATCCCTAGCAGCTATTGGAGCCAGTGCAGTAGTTTATGAGCTTTTAGTAGGTTTTGCTTTAGGAATTGGAAGTGGAATGAGCATTGTTGTAGCCAGGAATTTTGGCTCTAAGGATGAGGATGCCTTAAAGCGTTCTGTGGCTGGAAGTCTGGTAGCAGGTGTGTTTATTACTATTGGAACCATGATAATTGCTCAATTAGTCTTAAAACCTTTACTGATATTATTAAAAACTCCAGACAATATCCTGGAGGAGGCATACTCATATATATGGGTAATAGCTATATTTGTTGGAATAACCTTTACATATAATCTATGCGCTGGTCTATTAAGAGCAATTGGAGACAGTTTAACACCCTTAGTGTTCTTAATTATTTCTTCTGTACTTAATATTGTACTTGATATTTTATTTATTACTAGATTTCATATGGGGGTTAGGGGAGCTGCCATTGCAACTATTATTTCTCAAGGTGTTTCAGCAATCTTATGTATTATATACATATTTAAGAAATGCCATATTTTAATTCCAGAGAAAAGACATTTTGCTTTTAATAAGGAACTATATGGTGAGCTTCTTGGTCAAGGACTTTCCATGGGATTCATGGGATCAATCGTTACCCTAGGTTCGGTTATCTTACAGAGTGCCATTAATGAGTTGGGCTATCTGACTATTGCCGGTCATGTTGCTGCCCGTAAGATTAATAGCTTTAGTATGATGCCAATTCCTACAATGGTATTCGCCTTATCAACATTTGTCTCCCAAAATAAAGGTGCTGACAATGGATATAGAATTCGTCAGGGAGTTAGGTATGCTAATATAATGGCAATAGTATGGACTGGAATCATTGCTGTGATTTTATTCTTCTTCGCTCCTAGCTTTGTCAAGTTATTATCTGGTTCAAGTGAAGCAGTAGTAATCGAGAATGGAGCTAATTATCTAAGATTTAACTCACCATTTTATGCTATTCTTGGAGTTTTACTTAACATGAGATTTGCCCTTCAGGGATTAGGTAAGAAAATGCTTCCCCTGGTATCAAGTATTGTAGAGCTAGTGGGAAAGACCATATTTGCATTATTAGTAATACCAGCTATTGGATATCTTGGTGTTATAATATGTGAGCCAATAATATGGATTATTATGTGTGTTCAGCTGGTTTATTCCTTCTATAGTAATCCTTATATAAAAGAACATAAGTATATAGTTAACTATGAAATAGAAAGATCTTGATATTGTGAGTAGAGTTGAATGATCCTTTACGAAATTGTTTTATTAGTAAGCAGTTTATAGGAAGATGAAGAGGCAAGGATATCATTATAAAGTGAAAATCTTAGCCAAATCAGCCTCTAATCCTTCAAAAAAATATGATTTTAAAATATCAGGTATTTTGAAATTATAGAATTCATCAATTTCACAATCCTTGAATCCGTACAATAGAATGATCTTTTCCTTGGGATCTACAATCCAGTATTCCCTAACACCGGACAGCATATAGGTGTTTAATTTGTCGACCATATCTTTTGATTTTGTACTGGGAGATAAGATTTCCACAACAAGAGAGGGTGTTCCCATGTAACGCCCTTTTTCGTTGACCGTATTTTCTGTATCACAGGCTATAAGTAGATCTGGTTGCATAACATCAGGTTCTTTAAAACCATTTTTGTTAAAGTGTACATCAAATGGTGCAAAAAAAACCTTGCATGCTTTATCCTTCAGATACTCGGCAAAAATCAAATGAAGTCTTCCGGAAATCTCCTGATGATTAATTCCCGGCGATGCCAAAAGAAATATCTCACCGTTTATAAACTCCATCCTCAAATTGCTCTTTTCATAAATTGCCATAAACTCATCATAGGAAACCTTCTTGCCACCGTACTGGTAGTCAAGAGCTTCTTCCTTCACAGCCAAATAACGTTCAATATCTGTTATATATGGAGAAAGCCTTACAGCCTTTTTACCGTTCTTTGTTATGACAATCTCATGGTTGTCAATTGCATAATCAAGATATCTTCCCAAATTTGTCTTAAGTTCGGTTGCTGTAATTGTTTTTTTATAATTATAATCCATTTAAGATCACCTCGTACGATAATTATACAATATCGTACGATATATGTCAAGGAGTTGTTCGAAGTTACCTTTCATGCCAGAATCCTGCATTTCGTGCCAGAACTATTGAAACGTTGGAAGATATTGACTGTGATTAACGCAAGAGGTGAGGAAATATGCTTTATACTTGGAGTAACCGATTGGTAGATATTTTATTAGATAACAAAATAATTAAGGAAAAAGAAAGGGATATATATACATATGGTTTTCAAATAATTATATCTAGTATGGTTGGTATTCTAATGGTGGGAGCTATTGGGCTAATCGTAAAAAATCAATTATCATAAGTAGTATCTGGTCACTATTGACATTGGTATTATTCTCATGGTTGAAAAAAGTGGCAGTCAAGGCTAGTGGAAAATCTTCACTTTATTTGATGTATCAGCCGAAAGAACCGGAAAT
>DUNS01000290.1 GCA_012839235.1 Clostridiales bacterium | reverse complement strand
TATTCACCTGATTTAACGAATGACCTGTCCAGAGTGAGGCAAACACAACACTTACGGCAAGTATAACTATTGATAATGGTAATAACTTTTTACTATCCATTCTGTTCTTCCCCCATATAATTATAACTTAAGTTCCATTTGATTATATACAATTACCTAGATATTTTATTATGGATGATATTTACCAGTAAAACTATGAACAATAATCTTAAATACAGAAACACTATTCACCATTCTATCATCTAATGAAAAATCTATTCCAGTTTGATGCTTCATTAATATAGACATAGCTGTTTTCTTCTCTACAACATCATCAATGAATAAAGCCTCACCATTGCCAATTATACTTTTATATGCATATGAATATTGGCAAGCTTCGTCCCCTGTAATTAGGCTATGTTCGCAATCCATTTCAATGCATACATCAGAGTTATCTTTTAATGCCGTAATCTTTCTTCCTTCTTTTGCGCTATGGAAAAACAATACTAATTGATTGTCTTCATATGAATATCCGTAATTCATGGGTACTATATATAGCCCGTCTTTATCTTCCATGGCAATTCTGCAAACTTTACACTGGTCAATAATCTTAATTAATTCATTCATATCCGTAACTTCTCTGTCTTTTCTTCTCATTTGCCTCTTGCTCCTTTAAATTAATTATGTTTGTTCCTTCTCCTGTCAGCAATAAGGTATACAACTCCCAAGCTCGTCAATATTGCAAAGATAATTGGAACCCAGTGTGTTGTGTATTGACTTCCTATGAAAATCTCTGTTGGTCCATCAGATCCACCTATAATACCAACTGCACTTGCATCCTTTATATCCATATTGAATTTATAAGAATATAATAGCTTCAATAAGGATTTGGAAAACACGCTAACAAAGGTTATTAAAGCACATATAATTGTTAGTACAATAATAATTCTATTTGACTTCCTTTTTCTCATGCCTTTTTACTCCAATCATGCGTTTTATTCTATATGTTGATTTTATTCAGTCGCTTAGTGATTTCTTCTGTCTAAGGTGTTTTATTAATAAACGAATGAAAATACTCAAATAGGCAATAATTAAATATTCTGCAACATAAAACCATTCATTCATACCATAAATCAATTTAGCGCTTATAAAAAATATAGCAACACAAATGATCGGTATTAACCATTTCATACGGTTTTTAAATGCCAATCTCCAGCCAACTACTGCGAAAAATGTTGGATATAAAACAAGCAATGCAATAATGATAATACCAAAATCAAGATGATTAAATTGTCCACCTATCAATTCAATGACCATTATTGGCAATGCTAAAAATAACAACACTGCTATAATTAATATTCTTATTGTCTGTTTCAAGTTTTCCCCTCCACTATTGCAAGTTTAATCTATATCTTAAGCTCCATTGGTGTATACAATATTCCATTATAATCTTGTTGCTTATCTATATCCTTGAACCCTATAGCATGATAAAAAGGTAGAGCATATGGCGAAGCCTTTAAAGCTATTTTTTCTATATGCTTCTCCTTTAGTACTGAAATCAAATGACTAAATAACATTGAAGCTATTCCTTTTCTATGATACTCCTTATCGACAAAAATGCATGAAACATTCCCACTCTCACTTATAGATATCACTCCAACAAGCTTTTCTTTTAGATATGCTCCATACATAATTTGTGTACCACTATTAAACCGTTCTTTAAATTCCTTCGATTCTATAAATTCCCTTCTAAAGGTATTGATTCCTTCAGGACTATAATCCGGTGCAACAAATTCTGAAAATGTATTCCATATTAGAGTAAAGGCTTCATCAATTTCTTCGTAGTCAACTTTTCTAATTATATAGTCCATGCTTTACTGCCTCCAAGGATAATTTAAGCTACATGATCACTTTTGAATCAAAAAAGCGCTCTTGAAATAAAACTTCTCCCATTATTTCATCTTTTGAAAAAGTCATATTCTCAGGAGCAACGACCAACTTTTTCTCAATATCATCATTTCGATGTATTACTGCAATAACTTTTCCAGTAAATTTCTCCACTGGCTTTGATACGCCTAATATATAAGCATCTTGCTCTTCTCCGTCAGGTGCCATAACTCCTTCGATATAGCCATAATTTATTGGATAGTACATGTCTTTGCGCTCTGGATGATAAGTTCCCATGGCTCTATCAACGGTTACAGTTACAATCTCTCCAATCATGATATTCCCCCTAGATAATTACTAATAATCCCATATTTCATATGCTGTATATTCATGGTCAAAATGATATCCCAATTTTTCGGCTAATGCTACTGACCATTTATTTGCTGCGTCCCAGCTTGGATATAATCCTCTATCAAGGCATTCCAAGATCAACTTGGCACCACATACAGATGCAAGTCCTCTTCTCCTATATCCTTCTTCAGTGTCAATCTCTATTTCTATTCCATCTTTATAGCTTGTGTAGGAAGAAGCTCCTGATATAGGTTCTCCGTCTTTTAAAACAACTACACCTAGCCCCAACTTATTATACATTTCATAATCCTTGTACTGAGATACAAAATCCCTACTCCAATCATTTTCCTTGCATAAATTAAATATATCTTCATCTATCATCTTTAATGAATATTCTGGAGATAGAGAGCTGACAACCTCCTCTAGTTTTTTACGGTCAAATACATTAGGCTCCTTCTTTATAGCATAGCGTGTAATCTTCTTTGCTTTTGATCCATAAGCTTTAACAATAAGTTCCTCCCATCTGGCATTCTGAGGTACCATTATTATAAAATCACTATCATGTCCTTCCGGTTTGTACAAAACCAATTCTTCATTGGGCTTACCTGTAAGAAAACAGAAGTCAGCAAGAATTGCCATTGCAGATAATGGCTTTTCCAAACTGTCGACATATATATTCCCCATTATATTTTGTAAGCAGGACCATATTAATGTATCCTGCCAGCTATTAAATAATGATTCTACCTTCTTTGTTTCATCAATTTTAAACACCATTTTTTGTACCCCCTTAATTAAGTATCCATCTGTCGACAAATGCCTTTTCCACGCATTCCTCTTTTGCAACATATTCTCTTATAACATCCCTTAAATATCCATAGTCGTATTCCACATCTTTGTTATTAATGAATGAAGGATAGCCTGATCCTCTTTGAAGATAATCAGAGGAGGCTATTGTGTACCATTTGTCATCAATCAGTTTCTCACCATTAATATATATACTACTTATCTTTCTGCCATCATGCTCAATTATTCCATTGGAAATATGTAATCTTCCTACGTATTTTCCACGAAAGCCAGGACCCTTACCATCAGCATAGCAATAATCAGTATCTAAAGAATTCTGTAGTGCTTCCCATATGTACTTACCCTCTATCTTAAATGTAGTAGGATTTAAGGGTGATGGACATAATTCTATTATCTTTTTCTCTGAAACACTACCTCTTCTGATACCACCATTAATAACACCACTGTTAATTATTGCCACTTCACATTGTAGTAGCTCCCTCAAACCATCTGCTAGGAGATTAGTCATTGGATTTTCCTCAACTAAGTCATGAAATAAGTCTCTGTCAATTGAGCAAAAAGGTAGACTCAATTTGCCTATTGCTTTTTTTTATTCTTCTTTACTATATCTATGATATCTTCACATGGTTCACTCATAGTTACATCAATATTAGCACCTTCTATAAGCTGAACCCTATTATCCTTTACTTCAACATTAAGCATACCTAGGTTTTCACCTAGGGATCCAGATGTAAATATAACAGTTCCACTTATTATCTCAGGCTCTTCCATTAATATATGAAAATGTCCACCTATAATTATATCTATTTCTTCAAACTCAGAGGCAATAATCATATCATCATCCATACCCAGATGAGATAACAATATACATATGTCATAATTTCCCCTATTAGAATTTATTTCATCTTTTAAAGTCACCATGTAATCTTCTAAGGCAATAGCACATAACTCATTAAAAGTCCAATGTCTGGGGAAGCACCTATAACTAAAATTCTTAAACCATTTTTATTTAATATAATACTCTTCTTAACCCCTTCAATAGTTTTATGATTCAGATCTCGTATATTACTGCTTAGAAAAGGAACCTTACTATTGGTTGACATATATTTTAGTACATCAAGTCCCTGAAAGGTCTCATTATTACCTACTGTTATGGCATCATAACCTGCGTATTCAAGTAGATCAAGGGCAGCTTGTCCATCAGTCCCTTGTAATTCAATTCTTTTGAAGTCCGAGAAGTCACCGGCATCAAGTATTATGGTATTCTCATCTTTAAGCTCATTAATATGGGTAACTATCTTAGAAAGATTTTCAAAGTTACTATGTACATCGTTAGTATGTAATATAGTTAATCTCATGTTTATAATCCTCTGTTTCTTGGTATTATTTGCCTTTGATTATAAAACAAATGTTTGCACCTGTCAATTAAAGCCAATAAAAAAGCACCTCACTAAAGGGAGTTGGAATTAGGGATTAATAAAAAGTGAATTTTGACCGCTCTCTTCAAGTGGGGACATGTAGAAAAGACTGTACCAAAGGATAAACCTTTAGTGCAGTCTT
>DUNS01000003.1 GCA_012839235.1 Clostridiales bacterium | reverse complement strand
ATGTAGTGGAGGATATGTGGCCTGATTATAAACCAGAGCATTTGTCCCAGGCTTTAGAGTGGTACAATAAACAGGATGTTACCTTAGGTGGCTAGTCATAATAAAATGTGAGAATAAAAGAGGTTAGTTAGGTCAGATAAATTGACATGAACTTAACCTCTTATTGATTACTATGGAAATAAATTAAAGAAAGATATATAATGGAGAAAATTATTAATATTAAAGAAGACTAAGATGAAAGGACAGGTTGTTATAATGAAGAAACCACGTATATATACTATAAAATTTTCAACTGTTTACCCCCTATATATTGAAAAGGTAGAGAAAAAGGGTAGAACTAAAGAAGAAGTGGATGAGGTTATCTATTGGCTTACTGGATATGATAAAGCTTCATTGCTAGATCAAATTAATAAAGAAGTAGATATGGAAACTTTCATAAAGGAAGCTCCTCAGATTAATCCTAATGCAGAACTTATTAAAGGTGTTATCTGTGGTTACAGGGTAGAAGAAATTGAAGATAAGATGACACAACAAATTCGATACTTAGATAAATTAATAGATGAGTTGGCTAAGGGTAAAGCAATGGAGAAAATATTAAGAAAGTAAACTAAATTGCAGGCTGAACTTAGGAATCACATGGGCACAGTAAATTGTCTATGAATATATTAAAGGGGAAGGTTGAAATGAAAAAGTCTTTTCCATTCATATTTGGTCTAATTGCCATAGATCAAATTATCAAACTGATAATTGCAAGCAAATTTTTTGATGCTGATCTAGTGTTACTACCAGGTATTCTATTTTTTCGACCCGTTCAAAACAGGAATTTAAGCTGGATAGCCAGTTTGCTAGATTTAAAAGCCCCTGTTTTACTTATGATTGCTGCCCAGCTTTTCGCTTTAATTATAATTTACTTATCTTATCGATATTTTTCATATCTTTGGATTGAAGGAAAGAAGTTTTTAAATGGAATGTTGATTTTTATTATTTCAGGTATAATTTGCTCTTTTATTGATGTTGTGTTTTGGGGTGGCAGTTTAGACTTTATAAGGCTGTTTAACTGGTTCACATTTGATTTAAAAGATATCTTTTTGAATATGGGAGTGGCTTTTTTACTGTTATTCATTACAAATTATTATATAAAAGCATATCATAAAATGGATAGAAAAGAACGTAGGCAAACTGACATATGGATTTGGATAAAAAAGGGCATGCCTAATAGATAAATTCAATATTAACATTTGCTTCAATCTGTTTGCTTCCGGGTTCAATCGGTGTAGTGTAAGCAGCTTCTCTGGAACCTAAAAGCCTAGTAGGTACAGGCGTTGTGCCGATTTCTATTATTCGTATGGGAGAGGGAGGATTTAACAATCCTAAATTTTTGGCTATGGAATCAGCCTTTATAATTGCATTTTCTATGGCGAGATTAAGTGCCTGCAAATAATAAGCTTCTTTATCTGATATTCTGAATTCAATTAAATCAACTATATTTGCACCATAATAAACAGCAGTATCAATTACATATCCAACTTGATCCAAATTATTAGTTCTAATTTCTAGAATATTGCGAACTGAATATCCTTTATCTATTTGCTTATTATCTTCATATTCATAGATCTTATTGATGTTATATTCATAAGTTCTTATATCAGTGATACCAAGCTGTTGAAGGGATCGCAAAACAGCTTGGCTGATTCTTGCATTTTCATTTTGTGCCTCAACTAGATTTTCTCCGGAAGTTTGAAAACCTAAACGAAGGATGGTTAAATCCGGAACAGCTGTTACCTGGCCTGTTCCCGCTAATATCATGGTATTATGCTCTGTAGTGGGTATTATATGAGGATTTTCCATAAGGATCTAATCTCCAATAATTAAATTTAATATATTATATTACTATAGAGTGAGAATGTTCAGGTTGGTTTCGGTTATTTACTGGCCTCAATACACTTTTGTTCCATTTCATGAATATTATAGTATATATTTAATCCCTGAGGAGAGAGAGATGGGTTTTTATATTAATGTGAAAGGTGATGTAAATATATACGTTGAAGATCTAAATCCAGAATGTAAAAAAACAATAGTGTTTTTACACGGTTGGCCTGCAAACCATAATTTATTTGAATATCAGTATGATTGGCTAACCCAATTAGGATATAGATGCATAGGAATTGACACGAGAGGTTTTGGTAATTCAGACAAGCCAGCCCATGGATATGATTATGATACCTTATCAGATGATGTAAGAGGTGTAGTAGAGGCCATGGGCCTGTACAATTTTACTCTAGTAGGTCATTCTACTGGGGGAGCGATAGCTGTAAGATATATGGGACGGCATAAAGGGTTTGGAGTAACTAGGCTTGTTCTGGTTGCAGCTGCGGCTCCTAGTTTAATTAAACGTTCTGATTTCCCTTATGGACGAGATAAAGAAGTGATTTTACAAATAATTGAGGATACCTATAATGATCGTTCTCATATGCTCCGTAACTTTGGTGATATGTTTTTCTTTCAACATACATCACAAGCATTCTCAGATTGGCTTTTTTACTTAGGCTTACAGGCAGCAGGATGGGCAACTGCGGCAATAGCAAAGACTTGGATTGATGAAGTGTTGTTCACTGATTTGGAAGCCATTCGTGTTCCCACCTTAATTATTCATGGTATTCATGATAAAATTGTTCCATTTGAGTTAGGAGAGGTACAACATAAAATGGTACGAAATTCTAAGTTGGTTCCATTTGAATTTTCTGGCCATGGTTCCTTCTATGATCAGAAACAGGAATTTAATGAATTATTAGTAAGATTTATAGAGAGTTAATGAAGCTAATGAAAGTTTAGGAGAAGAGTGATTTTTAGTAGAAATAAGCCTGTCGATAATAAACTGACCCCAATAAGTTAGAAAATCTATCTTATGGCAGGTCAGTTCACAATTCGATGGGCCTACTTTTATTAAAAGGACATAAAAATAAATGGAAATTATTTGGTGAAAGATGTATAATAAAAGAAGTCAGTGTGTAGTTTAGTTATAAGCTAATAACTGATTGTTTATACAGGTGATATTCATCTGTCTACTGTATGATAATATAAGATTGGAGGATATGATGGTTTATTTAAAAAGTTTTACATTCCCCATTGCTGATATGGAATATGATTTTATTCTTAGTATAAAAAGAACTTGCTATGACTCTTATTATCCATTTAGGATATTATCGAATCACGACCTTCATAGACTTGATTTTGATCCTATTACCATACTGTATGGTGGTAATGGTTCAGGGAAATCAACGGCACTGAATGTTATTGCAGAAAAGATAGGGATTAGTCGTGATTCTGTCTATAATAAATCTAATTTTTTCCCTGACTATGTTAACCTATGTAATATGAATATAGATGAAGAAATTCCGAAGGATAGTAGAATTATTACTAGTGATGATGTTTTTGACTATATGCTGAATATCCGTAATCTGAATGAGGGTATTAATTTAAAGCGGGATGAGATATTTGAGGAATATCTGGATGCTAAATACTCCCAATTTCAGATGAGATCAATTGATGACT
>DUNS01000289.1 GCA_012839235.1 Clostridiales bacterium | reverse complement strand
TTTATCCCGAAGTAGGTAAAAGCCTGCTAATCCTGCATAAACATTTAATCTTGTAATACCCAATGTATGATCATGATACCAAAGGGTTGCAGATTGCTGTTTATTCGGATAGTTGTATAGAGATGTTTTGTACTCAGGCCCACGCTTACCATCAAAAGTAAACCAGGCCTCAGGGTGCCCATCATCCACAGATTCATTCTCCCCTCCATGTAAGTGTGTTACAGTTGGTACTGGAAATTGAGCATCTTTAAAGCCAGGAGGAAAAGGAGGCCAGGGCTTTGGTGGATTTTGTGGCATATTATTGGGATTAGCCCAGTGTATCGTAGGGTCAACAGCAAATAGGTGCTTACCCTTTAATCTGTTTATCCATTTCACTTTTACCGGTACTCCACGAACAGCTTCAAAAGTTGCTCCTGGTGAACTTCTCGAATACTTTGCTCTGCCAGTCTTTTCATCTTTTATAAATCCTCCGTAACCCCATACTTTCGTCCGTGGTAACCCAGGAGGAAGGATCTGCTGGTAGAATTCACTGATATCAATTGTATAGTAATGTTTTATCTTTCTATGTCTGAATGGTCCCCATCTTTTTGAAATACAGGGTTTATAAACCGGGGTTTCAATAGTTGATTAACATATTTGGGTATGTCATTTGGATCTAGTTTGATTGGTGGCACAGATTCACCATTTTTCACTTGTCGATTTTGTTTTCTTAATCTATAATCTTTATTTTTAAAGCTATAATACTTATTCATCACATTATAGAGTAACATGCAATTACCTCCATCAAATTTTGTCACATGATATCATATGACAAAATTGACATAAAGGTGTATAATCCGACAAATAACAAAGGCAAATTACATTTCTACTATAAGTTCGACCTAACGTAGGGAACTATCACTCCCAATTTTGAGCAAATAAAAAATGCGTTCCATTAGAAACCCATTTTTCTTTAGAAGCTGGGCAAGCCCAGTCCAAGACAATAAAAAATGAAGTCTCACGACTTCATTTTTTATTTGGACTGGGCTACAAGGATTCGAACCTTGAGATGCTGGAGTCAGAGTCCAGTGCCTTACCGTTTGGCGATAGCCCAATATTATTAATATTTATAACACGCTTTGTGACGGTCACGAATGATATTATAACTCAAAGTGAGCCAATAATCAAGTATATTTTTATTATTTGTCCTAATATTTTTATACTGTATAAATGAATTTTATCTGTAAATTATGGTTACCCTAAGTGGGAGGTAATAGGTTGAAAAGAAGTACTTCCTTTCAACTGTAGTAATTATATGATTAACATGCCGCTGAAGCGGCGAATGGAGGTTTTTATGACATATGTAGCTCCAGCAATTAAAGATAAGTTTGAGAGCTTATCTATCGATTTGAAGAATGCAATCCTAGAGAGGGATGCCAATTTAAACAACATTCAGGATCTTATTCAAGTTCTTGAGCAGATCGTCAGCGAAGGAGAACAGGAAGATCAGAACTCACAACTATAATCTAGATGAAAGGAGTTAATCTATGTATAGCCATATTGAAGACGATAGATCTGTTCCAACAAAAAGAAAAGGTACCGATACTGATGTCAATCCTAATAAGGATGTACAGAATGTTGACTATATTGAGATTCAACAGCCAGGACATACTATCGGTACTCCAGTTATTCCAGATGAAATGCCAGCCAGAGGGGATGACCACAAAGTAATCTAATCAATGATTTATTCCTCTGCAACGAAGCTATTCTCTATTGTTATTATACATTGATACTTTGAATCCTGCTTTCTTATTTCCTCGATAATATTGGCCAGAAGCCTTTGCTCCTCTTTCGTTGAATAAGAATAAGGAATAACAAGATCAAATATTAGGTTAATACTATGGTCACCATTAACTAAGCGAAAATCATGAATACTTGCTTTAGGCTCAAGTTTAGTGATAATGTCAATAACCATATCCTTCTTTTCCAAGACAAATATATCATTAACTTCAATGGGATCCATATGAATAACAAGGAATATATCCATGTGTTCCAGAACGTCTCGTTCGATCTGATCTATAGTTTCATGGGCTTCTTCAAAATTAATATCATTAGGTACTTCTGCGTGAATTGTAGCCATTCTATGGGTGGGCCCATAGCTGTGAATTACTAGGTCATGGGTCCCTACAATTCCTTCATAGCTTTCTACCATTTCAGTAACCTTTATATATAGCTTTCTATCAATAGCTTGTCCTAATAGGGGTTCAAGTGTGTCTTTAGCAATTCCTACACCTGCAATTATTACAAATATAGATACTACCAATCCAATATAACCATCAATTTTAAGGCCAGTAATACCTGCTATAACGGCTGAAATAATAGTCGATAAGGTGATTATTATGTCTCCCATAGAATCTGCAGCCGTTGCCTTCATAACTGTAGAATTAATTCTATTTCCTAGCTTTTTGTTAAATAACATTAGCCATAGCTTGACCAATACCGATAAACCCAATATAGCAATAAGTATTGGGTTGAATTCTACCACTTCTGGATTCAATACCTTGTCAAATGAATTCTTAAACAATGTAAGCCCCACTTGTATAATAAGGAAGGATACAGCAAGGGCTGCAATATATTCAAACCTCCCATGGCCAAAGGGATGCTCCTTATCTGCTGGTCTTCCTGCCAGCTTTACACCTATAAAGCTAATAATTGATGACGCCGCATCTGATAGGTTGTTAAATGCATCAGCCATTACAGAAATACTATTTATAATTAATCCTATCCCTAGCTTAATAGCAAATAGTATCACATTGCAGATTACACCTACAACGCTTGCTAAGATACCATAGGAGGACCTAACCTTCCCATCTTCAACACTCTCGTGATTTTTAACAAATAGTCTTACCAATAAATCTGTCAAAGTATATTCTCCTTTATAATAGAGCGTCAAGAACCATTTATATAATGATATTTGTTAATTTACATAATACTAGGTTAATCACATGTTATATAAGACTATTTTAATGAGCAACTGTTTGAAGTCGTTGGTACGTACTTCAATCAAGTGAGAACGTGTTGCTAATGAAATAAGTTTTATATTACATGTATTCATACACCTAGGTAAATTAACAAATCATTATTATAAAGCTCTTGACGCTCAGCAATACAAGATGAATTGGCAAGCCAATTCACTTGTCATCAATTAAAGTGCCAACCTATAGATTTGCTCTACATCCTTACTATTAAGCTTAACAAATCCACCCATTGTTCCACCTTGACCTAATCCTATCTTTTCAACCATAGCAGGAATATCTTCTTCCTTAGCACCTAGCTCCTTAAAGCTAATTGGCATACCAATTGAAGTAAAGAATTTCTTAAGTCTATCAATACCCTCTAGGGCAGTTACTTCAGGATTTTCAAAGTTCATCTGACAGCCCCATACTCTAGTTGCAATCTGCGCAAAACGGTTGATATTATGCTTATATACATAAGTCATCCATGCTGGGAATATAACAGCAAGTCCTGCACCATGAGCCACATCATATAATGCAGATAGCTCATGCTCAATACCATGGCTTGCCCAATCCTGTTCTCTACCAACTCCCACAAGATTATTATGAGCAACCATTCCAGCCCACATAATATTAGCTCTAGCTTCATAGTTATTAGGATCCGCGATTACTCTAGGAACTTCTTTTATCATTGTTAGGAGAACTGCTTCACATAATCTATCAGTTATCTCCACTTCCTCAGTGTTAGTAAAATATCTTTCAAACACATGAGCCATAATATCTGCGGCTCCTGCTGCTGTCTGATAAGCTGGTAATGTCTGAGTAAGCTCAGGGTTAAGTATGGAGAATACTGGTCTTAAGGCTTCTCCTCCTGCTCCTCTCTTAAGCATTCCTTCTTCCTTAGTTATAACTGAATCACCGGAACCTTCGCTTCCTGCTGCCGCTATAGTTAGAATAGTTCCCACAGGCAAAGCTGCTTCAATTGGCTTGCCTTCATAGAAATCCCAGAAGTCACCATCATATTTAACACCTGCTGCTATTGCCTTAGCAGAATCAATAGTACTTCCGCCACCAACAGCCAAAATAAAATCTACACCTTCATTTTTACATAAATCAATACCTTGGTATACCAAGCCACTTCTTGGATTAGGCTTAACCCCTCCAAGCTCAATGAACGAAATATCTTCCTTAATTAGGGAAGCTTTCACCCTATCTAATAATCCTGAGCGAACTACAGAGCCTCCTCCGTAATGTATAAGAACTTTACTACCACCAAATCTCTTTACACATTGGCCAGCTGTATTTTCTGTACCTTTACCAAAAACAAAATATGTTGGACTATAAAAAGTAAAATTATTCATGCTAAATCCCCTTTCAAATATATACACTTTAGTCTACACCAATACACCTATAATTTTAGCTGTAATGGCATATTAAATCAAGCTATAATCACCATAATTACCGACACTAAGCATATTCCAACAAAAATCAAGGAGCCAGGGTTAAGAAGAAAAACAGATTTTTTAGGTACAAATTCAATCCCTTTTTCTAGGACAACCTTTCTTTTAACAAGCACAAATATAATAAAAAATATTATCCCAACTATAGTCGAAGCAATCACCCATAATCCAAGCAAGACAAGCATTTTAAGGTTTTGATTAATTAGTGCTAATGGAGCTACAGTAGCACCAATTGTGTTAATAATTATATGTAGTATGATTGAATAACGAATCGTATTGGTTCTGATTGCAACATAGGCAAATATTATTCCCAATGCTGTAGCATAGAAGATTTGAGATAAGTTCATATGAAACAATCCAAATGCAATACCAGTTGTCAAAATGGCAGTTAAATCTCCAAATCTTCTTAACTTATCTAACATAAGCTTCCTGAAAATCAGTTCCTCAACAATAGGTGCACCAATAGCTGTATATAGAAAAGTTATAAGCATGTTTCCATCTAGAATAACATCCATTATCGGATTCATTATTTCAGAACCTTTAAAAAGCATTAAGATAAAATTCAGTAATACCGAGAATATGTTAGTAATATACATAGCTGCTGCGGCTATAAAAAATATAATAATGAATTGATGTACTTTAAGCTTTACCACCGGCTTTTTAATTCCACTGGGTATGTTTTTCGTTAGTAAGAAAAATAAAGGAAGCCCTATTCCATACATTGATACAGCGACTAGAGCCCATCCAAACCAGTCAGATGCAAATATACCTGGAGAATAATTTTTGCATAAAAGGGTTACAACAACTTGAAATAGTGTAACAGTAGCTGCCATTACAGCCAAAGCCAATCCAATTCTTGTTGCGGTCCTTTTAGGACTCCATCTAGCCCTCTCTATATAATCTTCCTGTTCTTCGTAGTTTTCTTGCCCTATATAGTTATCCTGCTCTATATAGTTTTCTTTATCAATATTGCCTTCCTCTTCCATGTAATTTTTATTGTCCATAACAATCACCATTCCTTTCACTAAAGCCAACTCTTCAATTATATGATTAAATATATCACCTTAATCCATATTTAAGTAATTCTATTGCGTCATCATATCTTCCCGATGAGGAAGAATTTAATATAACACAAAGAACCTCTTTATTATTATCCTTTGCTGATGCGATTAAGCATCTACCAGCCATTGTACTAGTGCCTGTCTTAAGTCCAGTAGCCTTGGAATAATATTTAGCTTTGCCACTATTAATTAATGAATTGGTGTTTTCCCATGTGATATCTTCACCACTAGGAAAGACATTTCTCGATCTACTTTTCTGACTAATCTCAAGTATGACTTGATTCTCCATAGCTGCCAAGCCAATCAATCCCATGTCATATGCGGTAGTGTATTGACCAAGTGCATCATATCCATCCGGTGTTTTGAAAACAGAATTCTTAACCCCTAAGCTTTTTGCTTTAACATTCATTAATCTTGTAAATTCTATAATAGCATCCTCTTTTTTAGCATTTATATTATTAAGAGATTTTCTTCCTACATATGCTGCTGCAGCATAGGCTGCATCATTTCCAGATGGAAGTAGCATACCTTCTAGGAGGTTTCTAATAGTAAGAACCTGTCCCACCTTAATATTAGCTTCAGATGAGTCTGAAGCAATCATATTAATCTCCTCTCCAATGGTCACTTCCTCTGTTTCATTACACCATTCCAGAGTAACAAGACATGTAAGAAGTTTGACTGTACTAGCTGGAAATACTGCATCAATGGGATTTTTATAAAATAATACTTCCTTTGTTTTAGCATCAAAAAGTATTGCAGCCTCAGCCTTTATACTTAGGGTAGGATTATCAATATCAAGCATTGTTTCAATCTTGCTATCATATATGGTTTTAGGAATATAAGCCTGGTAGTTAACCTCATTACAATTATATATTAATTCAAGATCCGGGGCTGTTAACACCGAAGACCCCAATGTATCTTCAGTATTTAAATCCTTTATATTACTAGATGTAACCTGACTATCTCCATTATCTGCTAGGTTTATATCTAGGTCAGGAGTTTCTGTTATCTGTGGATCATTCACAGTTTCTCCAGGATTTGATATCCCATTAGTATCAGATGCTTCTAGATTATCACCGGCTCCTACCAGTTTCTCCCCTTGATCCTTATTTATTGTCTCATTTGTATTATCTGTATCACTAGCTTTTTGATCATTTATTATAGCATCATCTATTTTGACACTATCTGACTCTGGCACCTTTGCTGGACTGATAGTATCCTTTTGTTCATTTCCTTGATTAGAGCCTAATGCTATCTGAGGGTCAGATTCTAAAGTCTCACTATCTACTGTATAATTACTGGAATTATCATTCTTAGCAATGTTCTTTTGTATCTGTTCAATTTCTGTATTTGGTTCTATATTGGTCATATAATGTACAGCAGTAAACAAGCCTCCCATTACTAAAAAACCAAATAAAATCAACCCCATTACATTCTTTTTGCTCATTATCAATCTCCACTCCTGTATATATTTATTGCCTATTCATACCATAAAATGAGGACGTTAGTTCGGATCAAATAACGTCCTCATTTTATTATGTCTAAATGAAAAGATCATTATACATTAAAATAGTTAGGCTTAATAAATATCCTTACGATATATGCAAGAGGATGGTTGTAATTCACTCCTGGAATTCTAATTCTATTCTACCAACTCCACCATCTATATCAAGGGAATCAAATTTATTATTGTTTTTTCGATACTCTCTAGAAATCCGTTCTCCATTAAGACGAACTAGCCCTATTCCATTATCAATTTTAATATCATAGTCATCAACATTCCCTACAACCTCCATGTCTAAATCCCCAACACCACAATCAATCTTATTGTCACCTCTAAATACCCCTTGAAGAAAGACTTTGCCAACTCCGCAGTTAAGATCCATATTATTAAAGGTTACATTCTCCATGGTAAAGGATCCAAGACCACCATCGATTGATGCCTTGTCAGCAACTATATTATACCCATCAAATTTACCTGCTCCTGCACTAATCCTAAACTTCTCTGTGTTTAATGCCTCTATCATCACCTTACCTGCTCCAGCATCAATGGAAGTGCTTTCAAGCTTATAGTTTTCAGGAATATATACCCGGATTCTAGTAGAGATATCATTATGAGAATTCAATTTTAACCGAAGAAAGCTTAATCCCCTATGATTTTCACGAATCCTTAAGGTTCCACTTCTAGAGATATCCATTTTGAAATCCTTAGAAATATCATTAGCCTCTATCAGGAAATCCTCACCTTCTAATAGCTCTAAGTCTCCTATATCAATGTCAATATCAAGACTCTTAATATTATCAAACTTTTGACTTTCATTGTATCTTTCAACATATCCTCTTTTCATCCCAAATCCAACACTTCCTGTAACAAAAGAGAATATGCCTACAACAGCAGATACAATGGAGGTAATAATTCCAATTGCTAGAATTATTGCAAAGGTTATTGCACCATATTTTACCACCTTCTGAAAACTACTCATTTAATATCGATACCTCCAAACATACATGTTGAATTCAAGTGAATAGTTGCTCCATTAGGATCAAAATATTCTGTTGCTTTGTTGCTGACACCACCAAATATAGGTATGTTATTGGTTTTAACGCGAACACCTCTTGGTACAAAAATTTCAATTCCTCCAAATATAGCGTTGGCATTAAGCTCAATATCATGATCCAAATTTAAATCTCTTAAATCAAGGGTAATACCACCAAAAATAGCATTGAGTTCGGCACCATAAAAATTATTGTCTTCTATATGTATCTTATTGCTGCTAAATATTGCAGAATATTCAGTTTTACCAGCTGAGCTACGAGTAAACTCTGTCTGTCCATCTCCATTGTTGGTAAATGTTGTATGGTTGATATGAATTCTCTTTCGAAACAGATCTCTGAAAATAATTCTTACACCAATATATATCAATATTACAGGTACTATCAGTGCAAAAAGATTAATATCAAATTCATACCAGTGTGACACTAATAATAACACTCCAATTATAAATCCTAGAGTAGATCCTGCCCCAAAGCCCGATTGAATCATACCAATAAAGCAAGGGATTATGATAAACAAGGTCCACCATCCAGGAAAGAATAATTCAAAGTCCCATAAACCTAATGCTTCACCTAAGAAGCCAATACCAATAATAATAAAAAATAATCCCCAAAGAACATTAGTTAATGTCTTTTTCATAAAGACCTCCTAAAAATTACTTTAATTTGTAATGTTTACATATTTATCATACTTCACATTTCCAATTCGTGCAATATAAATATTATAATCCCCTATGGGATTTCTATGGGTTTAGGCTACAATTTCCCTGTTAATATTCATAGAAAGAACAAAAAAGTCCGAAATAGATTAGCTTCACTAATCATTTCGAACTCTTCTTCATTTACTTTAAAAAGGTTTATTAAATTATGCAATTTTTGACTTTGCAACTTCTGCTAATGCAGTAAATCCTTCTGCATCGTTGATTGCCATCTCAGATAGCATCTTTCTATTAATATCAACATTAGCTAGCTTTAATCCATGCATAAATGTGCTGTAAGTAAGACCATTCATTCTTGCAGCTGCATTAATTCTTGCTATCCATAGTTGTCTAAACTGTCTCTTTCTCTCTTTTCTACCTGAGAAAGATGTAGATAATGCACGCATAACAGATTGTTTCGCAACTCTATATTGTTTAGATCTGGCACCTCTATAGCCCTTAGCCAGCTTTAATACTCTATTATGTTTTTTTCTAGCGTTTAATCCGCCCTTAATTCTTGCCATTGTAATTCCTCCTTATTAACAATCTCTTCTCTTACAGATATGGTAAGATTTTCTTCATATTTTTAACATTAGATGGATCCGTCATAGCTGCTTGTCTGAGATTCCTTTTTCTCTTAGCGGATTTTTTAGTTAATATATGGCTCTTATAAGCTTTCATTCTCTTTAATTTGCCAGTACCTGTTTTCTTAAAGCGCTTTGCTGCTGCTCTATTAGTTTTTAACTTGGGCATGATGTTTCCTCCTTAAAATTGTACAGACACTTACAGTCATAATGACTACAAGTCATTCTGTTGTTATATTTAGTCTTTAACGTTTTTCTGATAAGAACATAGTCATATTTCTTCCTTCTAGTCTTGCCGGTTTATCAATTACTGCAACATCTTCGAGTTTTTGATAGAACTTATCAAGAATAACTCTGGAAGCTCCGGTGTGAGCCATCTCACGTCCACGGAAACGAAGTGATACCTTTAACTTATCACCTTTAATCAAGAATTTTCTTGCATTGTTCGCCTTAGTATTCAAATCATTATCATCAATATTAGGTGATAGACGAATTTCCTTTACCTCGGTAACTTTTTGCTTCTTCTTGGCTTCTTTCTCTTTTCTAGCTAACTCGTATCGATATTTACCATAATCAATAATCTTACAAACCGGTGGCTTAGCGGTTGGAGCTATTTTAACAAGATCAAGTTCTGCTTCTCTTGCAAGTTTCATTGCATCCTTTGCAGACATAATCCCTAATTGCTCTCCCTGTTCGCCAATCAGACGAATTTCTTTGTCTCTGATTTGTTCATTAATCATTAAATCGCTAATAGTACTGCACCTCCATAGGCTAATTAAATTACATAGTTTCAATTTCGTGGCTTTTTATTAAAAAAAGGTGAATAATCAAAGATTATCCACCTACAAATCTAATTACGCAAATATCTCATATAATAAAGCCCCTGAAATATTATAATATGTTTGCTAACCCGTTCACTGTATAAATACGCTAAGGGTGAGAGTGGATACTCTGCTTTCACACTGTAGCTATTTAACTACAGCTCATTAAGTCTATCACAGACAAGATTTTTTGTCAATACTTTTTCTCTTAATCTAATCTAAATTTTCTTGGACTTCTCTTGATACACATCAAGGGCTTTGGTAATAGCTGTTCCTATAATAAAGCAAGCTACCGCTTCAACAAGTCCATTAATACCAACAAAGGCAATAACAAATGATAAAACACTATTAGTTCCCAAATAATCCACAAATCCCTGGATGTAATCTGTTTTGTAAAAGAATAGAACTAGCCCACTCATAAAAAATATTGTATTAAAAATTGGTCCCCCTAGATTAGCTAGAGCTATGGCAACATTCTTGTTCATATTAGTTTTTCTTAATCCAGCAAATAGCAAGCCCGTAAGCCAGCCCATAAGAATTCTTGGAATAATAGTTCCAATAAGGGTTGCCCATGGATTAATGCTTAAGAGAGTCGCTCCAAATGCACTCATACCAAAGCATTGTATGAAGCTAGTGATACCAAATACTCCACCAAGTATTGCCCCTCCTACTGGTCCAAGTAGAATAGCACCGATAGTTACAGGAATTACTATCAAAGTAATTTCCAGTCCCAGAGTTTTAATGTACCCTAGGGGTGTAAAAGCCAGTATCAGAATAATAGCTACTAATAATGCGATCTGAACCAGCCGTGTCGTTTTTACATTAGATTCTGTTTTCATATTAATACTCTCCTTTTCGTTCCTGCCCCATTTTAATTGGTGGTCAAGACTATTATTACCGGATTACAATTACTAATTCCAATTTCTGCTTTAGTCATATTGCCTTTACATAATAAAGTGCAACTGATTATTCAAAAAATGGTTTTCTCACTTCTAATCCGTAAATTTAGAATATAATACTTATCATCAAAAATCAAGAAATATTTATAACCAATATTTTATTGTCTTAATTTTCATAATTCCACTAACAAGCAAGCTCCCTCCAAGCAAGCACATAATGACATATACAAGAATATTACTTGGGAATATAATTAATAAAAAGCCACTAGCATTAATCATAATATGCAATAATATTGGAGCAGTTATGGTTTTGTATTTGTTCCTTACATATCCTAATAAAAGTCCTAATAACCCTGCATAGATTCCTTGAACAATATTCCCGTGATACAATCCAAATAAAACCGCTTGACATACATTCGCTGCAAAAAAGGACCCATTATTCCAACAATAATATAGAATAACTCCCCTAAATATTAATTCCTCTGTTATTGGAGCTACGATAATTCCATAAATTAGAACTATAGATAGATTAGCTCCTAACAATTGGTCCATGATCTGAGTATAATCAGTGAATAAAGACTCAAATAGAGGCTTAATAAGGTTCATCACACCTGATATTAAAAATTGGCTACCAATAGCAAGACTTATAAATATAACTATGTTAGAACCCCTTATAATTTCTTTATTTTTTTTTCTACCACCCTCATAAGTGCTTCCACGGGTAATAGCCCTATACCTGAAAGCATATATAAAACCAGTGACTACAACAGCCATCATACCCATTATATATGAGACTTCATCTGACATATGATTATTAAACGAGCCATAGGCCACATATATAATAGACAATATAACATTTTGCAGCAGTACTGCTAAAAAAAGTTGAAATATAGCAAGTAATGTCATCTTAAAATAACTCATAATAATAAGCGAACCTCTCTTCATAGGATTAAAATATTATCAATATAACAGGACTAACTTTCCTATTATATTAATAAGGCTATGACCTCTAGTAATCACTATACATAAATATAAGTGAATTTACAAGAAGTCATAGCCTTTATATTTATTCCTAGTTGCAAACTTTGGACCCTAAATCCCATACTTGCTAAATAAATTGCTTCTACAATTTACATCTTAACCAAGAACTACTAATACCTCATGAGTCTTACCATCTCCAACATAAGGAATCAAATTACCCTGGATTTCCTTACCATCAACAACAAGCTTAGCTACACCTGTTGATACATGGTTTGGATTCTCAACCTTAATATTGTATTTATCTTTTCTAAACTCTCTAGTTACTGTGTAACCATCCCATTCCTTAGGAATAGCAGGATCTACAATTATTCCATCATAGTTAGGCTTAATACCAAGAATATATTGGGTTATGGCTACAAAGTTCCAAGAAGCTGTACCAGTTAGCCATGAGTTCTTAGCCTCTCCAAAACGGGTTGCATCCTTACCAGCAATCATCTGAGAATATACATAAGGCTCAGTTCTATGGACATCAGAATATTCCTCTGTGTATGCAGGAGCTATTCTAGAATAGTAATCAAATGCTTTGTCTCCCCGTCCAACTAATGCTTCTGCAATCATAATCCAAGCATTGTTATGACAGAAAATACCTGCATTCTCTTTATAGCCTGCTGGATAGGTGGATATTTCACCATACTCAACATAGTACTTAGTATAAGCTGGCTGTTGAAGAACAAGACCATACTTTGTTGCAAGATGCTTTTCAACTGAATCAAGAGCTTCTATAGCCTTACCATCATCAGTACCACAATTACCCATAATACATAGCCCCTGGGATTCTATGAATATCTTGCCTTCTTCATTTTCTTTACTACCAATTTTTCTACCGAAATCATCATAAGCACGAACGAACCAGGAACCATCCCAGCCATCCTTCATGATAACTTCACGCATATTTGCTACTTCTTTATGAGCTCTAGCTGCTTCTTCCTTGTTACCAACCTTGTCCATCAAGATTGCATACTCTTCACCAATATAGCAGAACATTCCTGCAATCATTACGGACTCTGCAACCTTACCATCCTTACTTGTGGTTGTCTGGAAGGACTCACCTGGCTCCATAGAGAAGCAGTTTAGGTTTAGACAATCATTCCAGTCAGCTCTTCCGATAAGAGGAAGACCGTGAGGTCCACGATTATTTAAAACATGGTCAAAGGAACGCTTTAAGTGATCTGATAAAGGAGTACTTTTACTTTCATCGTTATCAAATGGTGTCATAACATCAAGTATTCCAAAATCTCCTGTTTCCTTGATATACTCTACTACTGCAAGTATGAGCCAAAGTGGATCATCATTAAAGTTGCCACCTATCTCATCATTACCCTTCTTAGTTAATGGTTGATACTGATGATATGCCCCACCATCCTCTAATTGAGTAGATGCCAGGTCGATTATTCTCTCCCTTGCTCTATCAGGGATCTGGTGAACAAATCCTAGTATATCCTGATTGGAATCTCTAAAGCCCATTCCACGGCCAATTCCTGATTCAAAATATGATGCACTTCTAGATAGATTAAATGTAACCATACACTGATATTGGTTCCATATATTAACCATTCTATCAACTTTTTCTTCTGAAGAACTAACAGTATATTTAGAAAGAAGCTGATCCCAATACTCTCCAAGCTCTGCAAATGCTT
>DUNS01000288.1 GCA_012839235.1 Clostridiales bacterium | reverse complement strand
TGATTACAGGACCGAGTATATAGAGCTTTATAACGACCATATTGTAATATTCGACCGTGCACAGACCTATAGTGGACATCACTATAGCTACGCTGTAATATATTTTGAAGATATTAAGTATACCTTTATACATAATAAAAAACCAAAGGCAGTATATAAAATGTTAATTTTGCTAAATAGGAATCTTAGTGGAAAAACCCTTATAAAAAAGGAAGGCGGTAAAACAAATAGCTTTTTTACATATATGAGAGGTTACCCAGAGGAATTATCATACTTATTATTTACCAAATACAAAAATGCAATGAAAGTCAGATAGGAGAGGACATACATTCATGAATAGAGTACATAAGTCTATCGTATCAATAGTGGGGATGCTGCTTCTAAGCTTGATGGTGATGACTTCCCATGCCAGAGCAGAAGTAATGGAAAGGGACCTGTTTTATAACGATGACAAACAAAGTATACAAATTAATATATCCTTTGAACATAGTGATGTTGATTTGCGTCTTGTCACTCCCAGTGGACGTATTATAACACCTGAGGAAGACAGTGCGGATGTAACAGTATTTTCAAGCAGTTCAGGTATGTATTTCATAATCAAGGATGCAGAAAAGGGTCAATGGAAGATTAGTTATGACAAGGGCTCTAATGAAAAAATCTCTGCTTCCGTGGATAAATACCAGGAGCCAATATGGATTACAAGCTTTGATATAGTATCAATCGAGGATGAGTTACTAACATATGACTTTCTTGTAGAACATACGGAGGAGACACACTATAACTATATAATTTCTCTATCAACAGATAATGAAGGGGGAGCAAAAAAAACACTTACAACAGGCTATGCCTATGCCAATAGCAATGTCAGTGGGACTATAAATATAAGTAATGTCAATACACATGACGAATATTACTTACAGCTTTATGTAAATTATTATGAAAATGGTCTTGAATACTTCGACCTAGTATACAGTGAGTCTTTTTCCTATGTTAACAAGACTTATGTAAGCCCCGTAAGTGATTTTGATATAACAGTATATCCAAGTACCTCCTATATAAACGTCAATTGGAAAAGTTACGTACCCTATGAAGCAGATCAAATATATGTTATTGCAAAAGGTGATGGAAATGTAATTTATTCATCTCTTTACAACCCTTGGGAATATGATCAGTCCACCATATCCTATGAAGAAGGGACAAAGTCGGTAGAGATTGGTATATCAGTTCAAAACTCTTATGGGATTATTTCAGAAACCCTATATAAAACCATTCTAATCGAAAAAGAAGATAAGGATTTCAAGTTAAATATTTCAGAAGAAGGACTAATAAATTCATATCAATGGATTTTCGGATACGAGAATGCTGTAAACCAGCAGATAGATTTTACTATAAATGATGTGGTACAGAGTCTGGTACTAGATGGTAGTGGTGAAAAATATCTAGAATTACCTAGTGAAGTTAATAATATAGTCCTATCTTATATTGATACCGAGGGAATAAGATATGAGTATCCTTTGATAGTAAGTGTAGATAGTATTCCACCATATCTTAAGATATTAGAGAATATAGATGGTTCATCTACATTAAATGATTCAGTAATAATAACTGGAAGAACAGATGTAGGTTCTATACTGGCTATTAATGACACAGAGGTTACCGTAGATGAGGATGGATTATTTATTTATACATTACCCCTTGTAGTTGGTACTAATGAAATTATAATAACTTCAGCAGACCAGGTTGGAAATGTAACAAGCTACACTGCGTCAATTCAAAGAAAAGATAATGGGCTAGCAGTAATGAATAGATCTGAAGTTAGTTCCCAGGGAGGAAGTACCCCTTTTATAAAAAGGTTTTTTCCTTGGAATATTATTGCCTTATCTTTAATTGTAATTATCATAGTACTTGTAATAATATTGAGTGTAAAGAAGAAGAGAAGAAAGAGTGTAGATAAACAAGAAAAGAAGAGTAAGCTTAAACTTCTTTATGGACTATCACTAGGCTTTGGAATTCTTACTGCTGTCCTAGGTATAGGTGGAATGGTATATTATATTATTCGTAGAAATTATGAAAAGTCAGAGGAGTACATTCGTCTGGCATATGAAACAGTAGGTGAAGCCTATGATTATCTTGTGTTAACCCAGAAGATAAAAGACATTAGTCTTGTTATACTTATAATAGCAGCGGTTCTTATTGTGCTAGCAGTGATATTTAAGGTGATTTTGCTAACAGCCATAAACAAAGGAATATCATTAGCTGAGGATAATGATCTACTTGAGTATACAGAAGTAGAAGAAGTAACATCTCATGAGTCACAGGATAATATAGAGCCTGTAGAGAATGTTGATAGTCAAGAAGCTTTAGATAATAAGGACAATGTAGATAAAACTGATAATATAGAAAGTGCAGATAAAGTTGATAATGTAGATAATACAGGTGGTTCAGAAATGATAAAATACTGTGCTACATGTGGTGCAAAGATGAAATTACATGATAAATTCTGTGGGTATTGTGGTACAAAACCCATTGAATAATAAAAAAAATCAAAAAAGATTAAGGAGGATTTATATGCAAAAAACAAAGTTAGGTATTTCAGTAGGATTACTGGGGGCACTTATTTATTTCATGGGAATGGTGAACACTTTGGGTCTTATTATTATGGTAGGCTACGTTCTATTGAAAGAAGAAAATCCTTGGTTAAGGAAATCAGCAGTTAAAGCAGTGGTTATAGTTGCAGGTTTTACAGTTGTTTCTGTATTAATATCATCAGGTAATCAAGTATTTGATATTTTCAATACAGCGCTTGGATGGTTCCAGGATCCAATGGATTATACAGCGTTTAAGTTTAGATATCCATTTGGTATTGAGACAATTGTTCGTAGTGTATTATATATAATTGAGAGCTTGCTACTAATAATACTTGGCTTTAAGGCCCTCACACAAGGCTCAATTAAAATTGGGGCAATTGACGACGCAGTTAATAAGCATATGGACTAATAATAAGTATCAGGGAGGAAGTAGATGAGAAAGTGTAATAGTTGTGGGGCTGAATGTGATGACAACATTTTATTCTGTAAATATTGTGGTTATAAGCTTGAAGAGCAGGCATTAGAAGACCAGCCAGTAGATGAACAGATTGAGCCTGAAACAACTGAAAGTACAACAGTAGAAGAAGAACCAGAATTTATAGAATGTGAATTTTGTGGTGAGACAGTATCAACAACAGAAACAGTGTGTACAAAATGTGGGGCACAGTTAGACTATTCAAAGCAAGCAAGCTTAGAAGAAGCAACCGGTGAATTTGTATCCACTAATATTAAGAAATTGAAAAAGGCAGGAGAAAAGGGAGTCAAGAAAATAAAGTCTTCAGTGGACTCAGATAAAACAAAAGAGATAGTTAATAAGAATAAGAAATGGCTACCTTTTGTTGGAGCTGCTGTATTGGTTCTTATTATTTTGATTATTGCAGTTCCTAAGCTGATTAAGGGTTCTAAGCTTGATAGCTATGGAAAAGATACCTTGAATTTTACATATCATGAGGGTAATGCAATATTTTATAATGATCAAAAATTTATAGCAGAGGTTGATAATGCTCAGTACCTGCATCCAAATTTCAATTTAAGCAGAACTAAGGCAGGAGCAATAGAAGACGAAGGCACCTATGAGGGTGGTACCTTATATCTAATTGATTCTGAGGGAAAAAAAGAAATTGATGATGATGTAATATCTTATGTTATATCTGACAATGGTAATAGTGTTGCTTACTTTAAAGATTATGATTATGATGAGAATACCGCTACCTTAATGCTCTATGATGGAAAAAAATCAAAAGAGATAGAGGATGATATACCTGTATACCATGGGAACGCATCAATAGTAATATCTCCCAATGGAAGCGCTGTTGCTTATCTGGAATATGAAGATGATGAATACACAGGATACATTAGTGTAAATGGTAAATCTCCAGAAAAATTGGGTAAGAATAAAATCTGCATAGCTTTGTCTGATAATGCAAAATATGTATACTATATAAAGTTTGATCCAATAGATTATAAGAGTGAGATTTATGTAAAGTCTAATGATGATACTAAATTAGTACCAGATACTATGAGTTTAGATGAGATATTCTTTAATAAGGATTATTCTCAGATCATCTTCTCCTATGACTACAAGACATATATATCAGTGAAGGGAAATGACAAGAAAAAACTTTTTGGAGATTCATCTACATTACTCCTTCCAAGTAATACACAAATTAAGGATAATGGTGATGGTATTCAAGTAGTAGGAATAAAAACATTTGCTGATATGCTCCTAAAAACCGAAAGCGAGATATATTATCTCAATGGTAAGTTTGATGCTAATAGATTAACACGTGGATATGATAGGGTAGTTATTTCACATGATATGGAACAAGTAGCATTTACTGATTATTCAGGAAATTTGTATCTTATAGATAAGATTCGAGTGAAGGATCCTGTTGAGATCGAGCTTGATAAAGCTGAGGATGTAACAAATCTTGTTTACTCTGATAATGGAAAAAGAATCTATTATGTAAATGAGGATGAGGAATTATATCAGATTACCAAGTCTAATAAACCCAAGAAAATAGCTGATGATGTAGAGGCCTCACGTATCGTTACCTTAGGAGATAAGCTGTTTTTCTTAGTAGACTATAGAGATACCGGAGCTCTGTATTATACCACCGGCTCTAATAAGGTAGAGGTAAAGGATGCTGATGAAGTGTCTTACCTTTACAGAGTAGGTAAGGGTATTATATATAGTTACCGAGATGGTGATGAACAGATTATATATGGTACCAATAACGGAGCGAAAATTTCCAAGATATATGAAATTGATTAATGTAATAAAAACCTTTGTAACAAAATAAGTTCTTTGTTAATAATAGCAATAGAGTGGGATTTAAGAATCCACTCTATTGCTATTTTAGAGCTGTTTTTGTTTTTTATTCTGGGCCAGATACTAGCTCTACACCATTTACCGGAAATTTCAGTATCACCTTGAACTGGTCTCCATCTATTTCTACTTGAAATCTACCGCCACTAGCCCAAGTAAAGCTTTCAGCAATGGATAAGCCAAGACCGCTCCCCTCGCTAGTCCTTGCTTCATCTCCCCTAGTAAACCTTTGAAGAATTTCTTCAGCTGTAAAATCCATAGGGTATGAAGCTGTATTCTTGATTGTTACTTCTACTATATTATTATCTATCTTCATGTCTATAAATATTCTGGTACCTTGCATAGAGTACTTTAATGCATTCCCTATGATGTTTTGGAAAACCCGATATAATTTTTTGCCATCAGAATATATATAGACCGGTGTCGCTGACAAGGACTCCTTAATACTGATACCAGATTTTTCGATTTCGTCCTCCATATCACCCAAGGTCTGTTGAATAAGCTTTTTTAAATCCAGATGCTTCATATCTAATGGTAGACTTCCGCTTGTACTCTTAGCCAAATCAAACAAATCCGATACGATATTCTTAAGCCGTCCAGATTTATCGGCTAATATGTTCACATAATCCTTGGCGCTCTCTGGTAGATCCTCTTTTGATAATAAATCTACATAGCTAATTATTGATGTAAGTGGAGTCTTAAGGTCATGGGAGACATTTGTAATAAGATCTACCTTCATCCTCTCGGATTTCATTTGCTCTTGTAGACTTGCTTGAAAGCCCTGATTGATCTCTTTGAAGGTCTTTCGGTTCTCATTAAAGTACCAATATATTATTATAGCCTCTATAAATACAGGAATCATACCAATAAATAGGCTTCTCGTACTTAGCAAAAATATAAATGATGTAAAAACCATAACTCCACTGGCTGATGTGAATATAAGCTGCCTTCGGTCAAGGGATTTAGTCAGAGGGAAATGCTCGAATCTGCTATCATCAAAAAAGCTTCTGATAAATTTGCTAATACCCGAGAATATCGCATAGACTAAACTGTGCTTTATAAGCCTCTTAGCTTTAATTTTTCTTACTAAGCTAAGAAGAATTACACCAAGGATAATAGTAGAAATTATGGTTGTAAATGCTGATAATATTATAACTAAGATTTGATCCATGCCAAGGACATTACTACTATGGCTATTACCATAATTCCTCACCATATTATATTCGCTATAAGATATCATAAGGGGGAATATCATAATCCCAAGCTGTATATCGCTATACATCATGTCCATATAAGGGGTCAGATGGACCTCGTCATCCTCCGGTTTTCTACCGGTTACTAAAATTAGATAAATTATAAGCAAAATAGCAACCGTTATCGATGTAAATATAGATATAACAATAGGAAGCAGCTGGGTTTTCTCATCTTCCCATTCCTGTTGTTTTTGTTCCATATACTCTTCGGTAAATGTCAAATATAGTGAAAGGTTCTCATCAAAATAATATTGAATATTATTATAGGTATGCTCCCCATACTCCCATGATTGATCAACATATTTATATAGATACTTCTCATGGTCAAGTATATGAGATAAGGAGGCGTTATAATATGCCTTTTCTCCATCAGATACATAGTAGAGATACTCTGGTTCGGGCAAGATCTTTTCAATATCATATACTATCTGATTAATTGTATCGCGGATACCTTGTGATACCTTTCTGTGATAGGTTTCACTTTGGTCATAATCCTGCACAAATAAGACCTCAGGATTTATATTGCGGTTATGCAAATAAAACCATTGTAATGAGCTAGCAGTTATTAAAATAACCACTAATGAAAAGGAAAGTATTTTTAAAATTTTGTTTCTAGTAAATGTTCTCAATTTTGTAGCCAATTCCCCACACCACCTTCAAATATTTCGGTTCCTTCGGATTAATTTCGATTTTTTCACGAATGCGTCTAATATGGACCATAACAGTGTTTTCAACAGAATATGCTGTCTCCTGCCATACCCGCTCATATATCTGCTCTGCCGAGAATACACATCCTGCATTTTTTATAAGGAACTCCAGAATCTTAAACTCCTTGGCGGTTAGCTTAACAGGGTCACCATCAACTGTAAGCTCAGCCTTGTCACTGTCCAAGCATAAGCCTCCTACTACATGCTTAGATGTAGAATTAGCACAGTCCTTGTCTCCTAGCTGAAGATATCTTCTCAGCTGACTCCTAACTCTAGCCACCAACTCCTGTGGATTGAAAGGCTTAGTAATATAATCATCCGCACCCATAGAAAGTCCAAGTATTTTGTCTGAATCCTCTGATTTGGCTGATAGGAGTATGATTGGGATATTCTTGCTGTCTCTAATCTTCATCATAGTAGACAACCCGTCGAGCCTAGGCATCATGATGTCTAATATAATCAGATGTACCACATTAGATATTAAGACATCTAGGGCCTCCATGCCATTGTAAGCCTTAATCACCTCATACCCTTCCATGATTAATAGCTTTTCAATAGCGCCGGCAATCTCCCTGTCATCATCTACCACCAATATTCTCTCATTGACCATATGAAACCTACCTCCTTATGTAACCGATATAATAATTATATATGGGGTTTCTTAAATAGGGTTTGATACAAATCTTAAAACAATCTTAACAATGGGTAATAACCCTGTCAATTATTTCAGAAGGATGGCAGGTAAGGAAAATTGAATTTCCATGGCTTTTTTCTTAAAAGGGATGTTATTTATCCTTAGAATGTGTTAAAATTAATGATAACTAGTATCATACAGGGGTGAGATGTTGCAGGAAGAAGACAAAGCTAATGAGAAAGGTCATAATAAGGGTATGACAACTGATAATAGACGAAAGAGGATTAATCGGCTAAAGACAGCTATAATTATATTTATTATTATTATGATAATGATACCAACAATCCTATGTATATTCTTAGGCTTTAGAGTTTACGAAT
>DUNS01000287.1 GCA_012839235.1 Clostridiales bacterium | reverse complement strand
GGGCGTTAAGCCGCAACCTATTAAAGAAGTTTTTGGAAGCTTGGAAGTAGGTAATAGCTGCGGATGTAAGGAGCCAAGTTCCATGAGTAGAAGTTCAGTTCTTAGACTCAAGGATAAACTTGAAGATTATAGAAGATTTTTTAATAGTTATATGCAAGAAGCAATTACTTCCCCTAGAAATCTTGAGGATGTTCTTAATAAATTTGGTTATTATTTATATTTGATTAATGATTACTCAGACTATTATCTTTGTCTTTGTGATGAATGGGATGAAACCTATGATACCACCCAGTGTCCACATCCTAAGGATGGATATACTAAAGAGATGAAGATGGTGCTAGCCAGAGTGAATACGGAATATGTTCCTAGTAACTATATGTTTAAAACTGAAGATATGATACCTGATCTTTGGAAAGATAGGGATAAGCCAAAAGCATATTACTTTACACCATTACATTATAATGGTTATTGTATTGGGTACTCCGTATTAAACTATGGTAATAAGATACAATCATATGATATTACCTACAGAAATTGGAGTAGGTATGTTATGAATGCCTTGGAATATATCAGAGTTAATAAACAGCTATATCTATCCTCCTTCCGTGATGCTTTAACAGGAGCATATAATAGGAATGGATTTAAGCAGAAGCTTCCTGGAATTATAGAGGAAGGTATTGATATGCATAAAAAGGTATTTGTAATTATGGCTGATTTAGACAACCTTAAAGCTGTCAATGATAGATATGGCCATATGGCTGGTGATGATGTAATAGTGGAAACAGTTAATGCAATTAGAAGTTGCCTAACTGGGAATGAAATATGTGTGCGTATTGGTGGAGATGAGTTCCTTATCGTAGGAACCTACGAGGATGAGAGCGATAATTATCCAGAGATGCTTATTAATAATATAAAAGCTTACATAAATAAGTATAATAAAAGAACCAGAAAGCCTTATTCAATACGTATTAGTATGGGAGAATATACCGGTTATATTAAAAAGGAATCGGACATTGAAGATATGATTAATTTGGCTGATGAAGCAATGTATAAAGATAAAGCTAGAAACAAAAAAACCCGTAATTTTTAATTGCATTCTAAATACAAAACAAGGGTTTCAGAGTTTATCAAAACTCTGAAACCCTTGTTTTACGAATGCGAGTGCTTTTCTCGCTATACTGCAGTTGACGGGACTTGAACCCGTACCCAGTTTAACCCGGACTAGATCCTTAGTCTAGCGCGTATGCCAATTCCGCCACAACTGCATCTTGTTCCTCTATAGGCGAACAATAGAAATTATATCATCCCAGTTTTAGAAATGCAACCCCCTTTTTAACTTTAATATATGAAAGTAATAATATGTTTTTTGTTGATAATAAAATCCTTTTATGATATAATTTTTTCGTTCTGAATATAACACAAATTTATATCAGATGCAGTTGTGGCGGAATTGGCATACGCGCATGATTCAGGTTCATGTCCACGAAGGTGGATGAGGGTTCAAGTCCCTTCAACTGCAATACAAGCAAAAAAGAAAAAAATAGAAATTTTGTATTGACAAGAGAAATCATATGTGGTACATTATTTTAAACTTTAATAAAGTAAACCGTTGAAGTGGAGATAACGACGAATTATGCCTTTACAGAGAATCCGTGTTGCTGAGAGTCGGGTAAGAAACAAATCGTCAAATGGACCACTGAGGGCGCAGTCAAAAGCATAAATTCATTTATGCCGAGTATTCTGCGACGTGAAGGCATACGTCAGTTGCCGGGGATATGTTGGTATCCTGGCAAGAGCACGGTATAATGGCCGTGAATCAAGGTGGCACCGCGGATAAATTAATTTATTCGTCCTTGACAGAAGTATTATTCTGTCAAGGACTTTTTTATGTTCCATACTCCTTCGACAGAAAATTGAAGGAGTATTTTTTATTTGATAGAAAGTCCACTCTATTCAATAAAAATGAAAGCCTATCTTATAGGAGGTAAATGTTATGAAGATTTCACCGAGCTTAGACGAAGTAAGGAAAATCGCAGCCACAGGAAGGTATAATGTGTTACCAATAAGCTGTGAGATTTTGTCGGATATCTGTACACCGATTGAAGCCATGAAGATCCTGAAAAATGTATCGACTCACTGTTATATGCTGGAGTCGGTTGTGGAAAAAGAAAAATGGGGACGCTACACGTTTCTGGGTTTTAACCCCAAGATGGAGATTACCTGTATAGACGGTGAGATGAGGGCTGGAGATATAAGGTGCAAAGTCGATCATCCATCACATTTTCTGAGAGGGATTCTAGCTAATTATAAAAGTCCTCGATTTGATTACCTTCCCTCATTTACAGGAGGCTTGGTTGGATACTTCTCATATGACTATCTGGGATACAGTGAGCCTACCGTCAAAAGTCCACTGGATAATAGTGAGGAGCTTAAGGATGTTGATCTGATGCTTTTTGACAAAGTGATTGCCTTTGATAACTTCCGTCAGATGATCATTCTGATGGTTAACATATCCCTGGATGATCTGGAAATCAGCTATAACAATGGAATTATGGAGTTGGAACAGCTCTGCGAATTACTAAGAGGGGGAGAAAAGAAGGATGAACCCTCCAGTCATCTAATCTCGGAGGTCAAGCCATTGTTTGACAAGGACACCTATTGCAGTATGGTAGAAAAGGCTAAGGAGCATATTCGGGAGGGTGATATCTTCCAAATAGTTTTATCAAACCAACTAAGGGCAAAGTATGAAGGAAGCCTTTTGAATGCTTACCGTATTTTAAGAACTATAAATCCTTCACCCTATATGTTTTATTTTTCAGGAACCGACGTAGAGATAGCTGGTGCCTCACCAGAAACCCTAGTAAAGCTGGAAAATGGGATATTGCATACCTTTCCTCTTGCTGGTACTAGACCGAGAGGCAAGACCGATGTAGAGGATAAGAGGTTGGAGGCTGAGCT
>DUNS01000286.1 GCA_012839235.1 Clostridiales bacterium | reverse complement strand
TTTAGTTCCCATACTCTTACCCACCAACTTTGTTTCCAGCAGCTGCCTAATCACTTGGCATACTAGATAAAGAGTAATTAAAATTGCTGCTGAATAAATATTGCCATTAAAAAGCATAATAATACTCCAAGGGATTAATATCATTCCACTACCTAGTATGGGTAATGCATCCAGAACTGCTATAATAAGCCCAACTAATAGTGCATATTCATATTTCATTAAAGTAAGACCTAAAACACAGACTAATCCTACCATAACCATAATTATTAATTGAGCCCTTAGATATGCAATACCAGTCTCAGCAAGCTTTTCAGTTACTTTATGGATCTTTTGATAGACCTTAGCTTTTTCCAAGCTTTCCTTCATGGAAGGAAGATCTTTAGCAATTAGAACTGCTGAAATAAAAATTATTAAAGCTATACTTAACATTGCTATCAGTTTTATGGTTAGGGATATGGTGTGCTCAGTTATCCCTGGTATAATATTATTTTTCACTCGATTAATCGTTTGAAGCAGATTATCATCAACAAGGAGTCGAACTGTACCATCGGATAAGCCCAACATTTTATCACAGCTTCCACATATTGAGTCTAGCTTGTCTGCTAAAACATTAAGGTATATTGGCATATTTTTTAGAAAGGAAATTATCTGCTTTATCAAATTGTTTATCAACAGTGACAATCCTACTCCCAATATAGAGATCAATATAATTAAGGATATTGATCCTCCAAGAATTCTTGGAACTTTAAGTCTTCGATATAGAAATTCTGTTGCAGGCCTTACAGTCCAAGCTAAAAAGTATGAAATTATAAAGGGAAAAATAAGGGGCAAAATATAACGAAACCCTAGATACACTGCTACAGTTGTAATAATTGTTACAAGGAGTAATTTTTTACGATATGAAATCCCGTCCCAAATACTCACTAATAAATCACCCCCTAAAAAAGACTAGTTTCTAGGTAACAATATGATATAAAAAGAGAATTTATATTACTATAAATCCTCTTGTCTTTATTGTTTGCTTTTGAATTTTATATATCCTCGGGGATGTTTTTCAATTAAAGAATTATTTACATTAATCAATAACCTTTATCGATACATAAGGCACATCTGCTATATATGCAGCCTTTACATACTCAATTCCTTCCACTACTGTAAATGTTTCATCATTTTTTTTAACTTTAATTATTTTATCAGTAATCCTGGAGACTTTTTCATATTCCTTGGCTATGTTTTCTAGAGATTGCCTATCATCCTTACTTATATCATCTTCCTTTAATAGACGATAGGGTGAAACCAACATTTTGCTCTGGGCTTGCTTGCCGTTTTTTTCATATTCCTTAGCCTCATCAAGAATGATTTCTGCAATTATATCAGGTGTACAATAGGTACTATCAATTACTAAATCATAGTTTGAAAAATCCATATAGTTTACTTTATAGATTTCTTTATAACGAACACTTTCAGTTGCTGCTCTTTCCACCAACATCCTTCTAGCTTCCTCATAAGACTGATATCTTTCTTCTTCTCCTCTATTATCATTCATCACTCTTTCAGCCGCCACATCAGTGCTAACTGAAACAAACACCTTAAAGGATGACTCTACAAAATTCCATGCCAATCGAGAATCAAAAATTATATTTTTATCTGGGTTCTCTCTTGAGATCCTAGCTGTTGCATCATCAATCATATGATCATACTTGTGGTCACTTCTCATTAACTGATTAAGCTCAAGTGTAGTCATAGACATTTCTCGAGCCAATTCTCTTTGAACCTTCCCTGTTGAATATATTTCAAACTGATATTTATCACTTAACAGTTTGCATATAGTAGATTTACCACTACCTAGATTTCCTGTAATCGTAATATGCATAACAATTGTCCCTCTTTCTGTTTTTCCGCAAGAATCTATACTCTTATTTCTTAGAATACATCTTGCCTAACCTTTAATTCGTTTTCATTATATCATGAAGTCTAAAAAAACAACAAGGATTATTCAAGCATTCTTATTTGGATTGCTTCAAGAAGCTCTGCATCCTTAAGATCATGGGTTACAAGAATAACCGTTTTCCCTTTCGCTTTTTCCTTTACATACTCTATAACCCTATTCTTTAGTTCTTTATCCAGTCCTTTAAATGGCTCATCCAAGATAAGGAGATTACCATCATGAAGAAGTGCTCTAAGTAGTGCCACTCTCCTTCTCATCCCCCCACTAAGGGTTAAAACTGGTTTGTATCTATCTTCATAAAGCCCTACTTTATTAAGTTCATCCTCGATAATCTTATTAGTTACATCCTTAGAACAAACTAGCTTTATATTGTTTATGGCATCCCAATGCTCAATAAGTCTATCCTCTTGAAACACAGGGGAGATTATCTTATCCTCTAGCCCTGTTATCGTACCAGAATCAGCTTTTTCCAGCCCCATAATCAGGTTAATAAGCGTGGTTTTACCTATACCTGATGGACCCATTAGGCAAGATATTCGCCCTTGAGGAAAGGTAATACTAAGATCCTTTAATACGGGCTTGTTATCAAACTGTTTATTAATATGGAGTAATTTAATATCCATCCTTCTTATTCATACCTTTCTTAATATGTATCGCCTGAACCCTTTATCCTTCCATTGTAGATGCCATGAATGCTATCAATTAATAGGATAACTGTTTTTTCAAATATCATGCTAATAATAACTATAACAACCGTCCAAGCAAAAAGCTCATCAGTCATAAGATATAGCTTAGACTCATATAGACGCTCCCCAATAGAACCATTAGGTATACCTATTACCTCCGCAGCAATACCCGCCTTCCAGCAAAAACCCAGTCCAACCTTAATGGCTGACATGAAATATGGTAGAACAGAAGGAATATAGATGGCCTTTATCTTACCCATGGTGCCCATACGAAAGACCTTGGCCATTTCCAAAAGCTTTTTATCCGTATTTCTTAAGCCCTGGAGCAGGTTAGTATATATTATAGGAACCACCATAAGAAATGAAATAAGTATAGATAGATTTTTCGTACTAATCCAAAGCAGAGATAATATAACAAAGGAGGCCACGGGAACTGCTTTCATCACTATAAAAAATGGACTAATTAGCTCCTCTATAACCCAGAAATTATAAGCTAAAACCCCTAGAATAGTTCCAAGAAGAATTGCTATTATAAAGCCTGTTACTATCCTAGTGAAGGAAAACCCAATGGTTTTCCAAAAGTCAAATTGTATCAAAAGCTCCCCTAGGGTCTGTAAAACAGACATAGGGGAGGTTAAAAAAACTTCATTATTAATAACTCTGTACAATAATTCCCACAATAAAAGCCAAAAGAATAGAACAAGAAATCTAACTCCGTATTTTTTTATCAAACCCGACTCTTTTGATAATTTCATATAGACCCTTTCTATTTGCTTAATATGTAGTAAAAATCATCAGCAGGGATTGTACCACCAACAGATTTTGGATTCTGATCATGTAATACACTGAGGTATCCATTAACCTTGGTCTTCATCTCATCTCCCTGAATAAATACAATATTGGAATATGGTATTGCTTTTTTAGTTACTGCAGCCTTAAATATATCGAACTTCTCTATTAGCTCTGAGGCTTCCTCAATATTCTCATTAACATAAGAGGTAGAGGCCGTGTATTCATTAAGAAAAGCATCTACTGCTTCTTTATTATTCTCTAAAAATTCACTTCTTACTACTACAACACCAGTAACCACGCTACTACCGTCATTACTAACTCTTTCCCATTCTGTCGTAGTATCTAGGGCAATTCTTACCTTATCATTATTCATCATAACAGTTGTAACATATGGCTGAGGAAGCATTGCTACTGCATCTTCAGCTTCACTTAGTACTGCCGCTACCTCTGTTGCCTCGGTTTTATATATAATTTCAACATCCTTCTCTGGATCTATTTTGCTGGAGCTAAGCAAATAATTAAGTATGTACTCTGGTGTTGTTCCCTTACCTGTTGAGTATATGGTCTTACCTCTTAAGTCCTCTATGGTATTAATTGAATCTCCAGTCTCTACTATATATAGAACCCCTAAAGTATTAATTCCTGCCAACTTAATTTTCCCTCCAGTATTATTATATAATACTGAAGCAAGGTTACAAGGTATGGCTGCTATATCAATTTCACCTTTAGCAAGTCCAGTGCTGATTTCATCTGCTGCACCAGCAATAACAAAATTATAATTGTTGGCTGTTTCACCATTGCTCCCATCCTCCATTACCTTAATCATTCCCATGGAAGTTGGACCCTTTAAAGCTCCAATATTTATATCTACTTTCTTGGAATTTTCTTTTGTACATCCAGTAAACATTAGAATACATATAATTGTTAATATTAAGCCTTTTATTTTTTTCATAATATAAACATTCCTTTCACCCTAACCTCCGTTAAATCATTATGTCTAATTTCAATATAAAATTAATATGATTATTTTACCAGAATCATTCTATCGCTTTGATAATATTTTGTCAATATTACTCTATACCTTAAACCTGTAGCCCACTCCCCATATTGTCTCGATATATTGAGGCTTAGATGTATTTATTTCTATCTTTTCTCTAATTTTCTTTATATGAACTGTTACAGTAGCTATGTCACCAATGGATTCCATATCCCATATTTCTCGGAACAATTCCTCTTTTGTAAATACATGATTAGGATTTTCAGCTAAGAAGGTTAGTAAATCAAACTCTTTTGTTGTAAGTACCTTTTCTTCATCATGAAGAAATACTCTTCTTGCTGTTTTATCTATCTTTAAACCACGAATTTCTATTATCTCATTCTCTTTTATTCCAGAACCTATAAGCCTTTCATATCTTGCAAGATGAGCTTTAACTCTTGCTACCATCTCGCTGGGGCTAAAGGGTTTTGTAATATAATCATCTGCCCCTAATCCCAACCCTCTTATTTTATCTATGTCCTCTTTTTTGGCAGATACCATAATAATAGGAATGTTTTTCTCAGCTCTAATATTTTTACAAATCTCAAATCCATCCATACCTGGAAGCATTAAATCCAATATTACAAGGTCAAACTCTTCATTTAAAACCCTGGTCAATCCAACATCACCTGAATATTCAATCTCTACTTCAAATCCACTTAGCTCAAGATAGTCTTTCTCTAATTCCGCAATTGAAACTTCATCCTCGATAATTAATATTCTACTCATTTGTGACCTCCTTAATATACTCTATAGTCCACTAATCACTTTATCTTCTTTAAGGTAAATATTATAGTTGTCCCTTTTCCAGGCTCACTTTCAGCCCAGATCTGACCGGAATGATCTTCGATAACCTTTTTAGCTATGGCCAATCCTAGACCACTTCCTCCTTTTTTAGAGTTTCTAGAAGCATCGGCCCTATAGAACCTTTCAAATATAAAGGGCAGCTCCTCCTCACCTATCCCAGATCCATTATCCTCCATCTCCAGTTGAACATATTCTCCAATGTCCCTAATCCGTATATGGATTAAGCCTTTTTTCTTATCAAGATATTTTACTGAATTGCCAACAATATTATTAATTACACGTTTTAGCTGTTCAGCATCTGCAACAACATGAACTGAAGAATCTACATAATTATTTAGAATTATCTCTGTGTTTTTTATTTCAGTATCAAGCTTTAAATCCTCTATACAATCATTAAAATACTCATGCAGACTGATTCCCTTGAATGAATATGGCACTGTGTCACTATCAATCTTAGCATAATAAGAAAGCTCATCAACCAACACTGACATGTCATTAGCCTTAGCACTTATGGTCTTTAGATACTTTTCTTGTTTTTCTCTGGTGTCAGCCACTCCATCACTTAGCCCTTCAGCATAACCTTTTATGGCGGTCAATGGGGTTTTTAAATCATGGGAAATGTTACTTATTAATTCCTTGATATCCTCCTCATACTTAAGCTGAGCCTCAATCAGATTTTTCAAACGAATTCTCATCTTCTCGAAATCGTTACATAATTCCCCTATCTCATCCTCAGAGTATGAGACAACTTTATAGTCCAAATCCCCTTCTCTAATTTGATTTGTAGCTATTCTAAGAACATTAAGAGGCCTAAGAATACTACGGTATATCCATAAAATTAGGACAAATGCTGTAAGGGAAAGAATGATTATGAAGGAAATAACACCTTGTATAACCAGTGATTTTACCTGGGGCACCAGTACGTTTAAATCTGTAAGGACCAAAATTGTTCCCTCTCCTCCATCAGAAAAATAGAAATCTTGAGCTTTTACAAGAAAGGGATGCTTGCCTCCGATATATATTCCACCATCTACATTACTTCCATACCCTCCAAAATCCGGCAAGCTATTAGAAACCCTACTTAACTTTTCTTCGTCACCAGTATATATATATTCACCATTTTTTCTAAGGGTTATAAATGAATACTTGTTTCTGACTTCTAAATTAAGCTTCTTAATATATTCTTCATCCTCTAGCTTTTCAGGAGACCTTAATGCTATAAGCTTAATTTCATTGTACACTCCACGTGTTATACGATTAAATATCTGAATTGGATTTGTAAAAACCTCTATTGTTCCCGATTCTATATCATAGGATTCCTTTATAGAATCCATCTGTCGACCAATAATTGTCCTACCTGTGGCACTTATCAAAATTATAGGTAAAACGATCATTATAAAAAAGCCAATTATCAGTTTATTCTTTAGTTTCATTTTTCACCTACTTAATCTAGAATGATGAGAAGCTAGTTATTAAAACCTTGTCTTATTATATGAATTATAGCATAGACCCTAAAAATAGTATAATAAAGTAATAATAGATTTATAAACTTTTCATTAACCAAAGATTCAAAAGGACCAAGTCCTAAGACTTAGTCCCTTATATCTTACTAGCTTTATTTATAGATATTTTTTTAGTACTTCTACCTTGTCCAATCTCTCCCATGGAAGATCCAGATCATTTCTTCCAAAATGACCATAGGCTGCTGTTTTCCTATATATTGGTCTTCTTAAATCCAGCATTTTAATTATTGCAGCAGGACGCAGATCAAAATTCTTGCGAATAATCTCGGTCAGTTCAATCTCTGAAAGCTTTCCTGTACCATAAGTATCTACCATTATAGATGTAGGTTCAGCTACCCCAATTGCATAGGAAAGTTGTACCTCACATTTATCTGCAAACCCAGCAGCTACCATATTCTTTGCCACATAGCGTGCTGCATATGAAGCAGAGCGGTCAACCTTAGTGCAGTCCTTACCAGAAAATGCTCCACCACCATGTCTAGCATAACCACCATAGGTATCAACGATAATCTTTCTTCCTGTTAGTCCACTGTCTCCATTAGGTCCGCCTATTACAAAACGGCCTGTTGGATTAATATAGATTTTAGTATTCTCATCAACTAAATTCTTAGGAAGGATTTCATCTAAAACATATTTTTTAAGATCCTTACGAAGTTGTTCTATGGTTATATTATCATCATGCTGACTAGATAAAACCACTGCATTAATATGGATTGGCTCACCATTCTCATCATATTCTACAGTGACTTGAGATTTGCCGTCTGGACGGAGATATTTTAAAACCCCATCTTTTCTAACCTTTGTTAGCTGCTTAGTAAGCTTATGTGCCAAGGATATGGGATAAGGCATATACTCTTCTGTTTCATTGGATGCATAGCCGAACATCATTCCTTGATCCCCAGCACCTATTGAAAGATCCTCATTATTATCCAATTTTTCTTTGGCCTCATAGGATTTATCAACACCCATTGCAATATCCTTAGATTGCTCGTCTAAAGCAACTATTACACCACAGGTATTGGCATCAAATCCATATTCAGATTTGTCATATCCAATTTCTCTTATGGTGTCCCTTACTATTTTCTGAATATCTACATAGCCATCGGTTGTAATCTCGCCCATTACAAGAACTAGTCCAGTTGTTATTGACGTCTCACAGGCTACCCTTGACATGGGATCCTGTTCTAATAAGGCATCCAATACTGCATCTGAAACCTGATCGCAGATTTTATCTGGATGTCCCTCTGTTACTGATTCTGAAGTAAATAATCTCTTTTGCATACTTAAAACCTTACCTTTCTTATAGCCTGCAAACTTTCTATATGAAAATCCATATTTTCATATTATGCAGTACACAACATTACCAAGTGGATTGTAAGATAGGGTTTCCCTTACGAAACTCTCGTGCCAAGTACGGTCGGCATAGCCAACACTAACCATTACATAGAGTACATATCCAAAGTGGCTTGCTTTTCATATAATAGAATTAATTTTCCTATTATGTAAAAACAAGCCCGCAATATGCGGACTTGATATATTTTAATCAAATCCTCTTATTGTTCGAATACTCGCTCAGGTTGGCACCTTCCTATCTTAGGGGTTGCCGTGACTTCATAGAGCCTTTACTCTCCGTCACTCTGAATAAGAGAAATTAATCTATTAAATTATCTTTCTTTATTATATCACATAGAATATAACTAATCTTCTATATTGTCAAGTGAAACTAATAAATTAATCAACCTACTTTTAACTTGAACTTCTTAATAGCTTTCGTATCTTCTGAATCTACCTTTACAATATCAGCTCCTAGCTGCTGCATCTTATATTCAAAAAATTCATAGCCTCGTTCAATATATTCAACATTTTCTACTGTAGTAAATCCTTCTGCCATCAGCCCAGCTATTACAAGGGCTGCACCTGCACGAAGATCTGGTGCACTAACAGCAGCTCCTGTAAGTCTTTCAACTCCATCAATAATTGCTGTATTACTTTCAACTTTTATAGAGGCTCCCATACGGGATAATTCATCAACATATTTAAATCTATTCTCAAATATACTTTCGGTTACAATACTTGTTCCCTTGGAAACTGCTAAAAGAGTTGTCATCTGAGGCTGCATATCAGTCAAAAATCCAGGGTATACAAGAGTTTTTACATGGGTGTTCCCAAGTCTTCCACTAGCTTTAACACGAATTGCATCATCAAATTCTTCTACCTCAGCACCTATTTCTAATAGCTTAGCAGTAAAAGCTTCCAGATGCTTTGGAATAACATTTTTTATCAAGACATCTCCCTTGGATGCAGCTGCTGCAAACATAAAAGTCCCCGCTTCTATTTGATCAGGAATTATGGAATATTCGCTTCCATGGAGCTTAGATACTCCCTTTATTCTTATTACATCAGTACCTGCCCCTTTTATATTGGCACCCATACTATTTAAGAAGTTAGCAACATCGACAACATGAGGTTCTTTTGCTGCGTTTTCTAATGTTGTCTGACCTTCAGCTAGACATGCAGCTAGCATTGTATTAATTGTTGCACCTACACTAGAACCATCAAAGTATATATGGGCTCCTGTAAGCTGATCAGTATTAGCTTTAATCAAGCCATGCTCTATTTTCACTTCGCTTCCAAGAGCTTCGAAGCCTTTAATATGTTGGTCGATTGGTCTACTACCAATATTGCATCCACCAGGCAGTGCTACTGCCGCATTATTATATTTACCAAGTAGCGCTCCCAATAAATAATAGGAAGCCCTGATTTTTCTAATATAATCAAAGTCTACGCTAACAGAACTTATATTACTTCCATTAATCTTAACTGAGTTCTTTGAATACTCTACTTTTGCCCCAATATCTTCGATAGCCTTTAAAAGTAATTCAATATCTTTTACCTTTGGGACATTATTAATTATAACCGTTTCATCCGTCATAACAGCTGCTGCGATTATTCCTAAAGCCGCGTTTTTATAACCACTAATTGTAACTTCTCCACTTAGTGGCTTTCCACCTTTAATAATATATTGTTCCATTGCACACCTCTAATTTTATCTTATTCGAACATATGATTGTTCATTTTGCATATAAGATCATGCTAAATTTTGTTAATCTTTAATTCTTTACTTTGATTATACCATAAAGAGTAGCTTTGTAAATTATTATTTACAAATAGAATTGTACTTATTATACGATATTTCAAATATTTTCGTCCTTTTTAGCAAACATTTGCCTTTTAGTGACAAGCCATGCTGTTTTATATTTAAATTTTTACCTTATAATTCTATAACATAAAGTTCAATATTATTCAAAACATTGAATATAAAAATTATATCTGCTATAATCAAAGTATCATTTTAGAGACTTTACTAAATCTATCGTTGACTTTAACAAAAGAAAATACCTAGATGGAGATGATATAATATGGCTAAACAATACATAACTATTGAAAATGTTACTGGCGGAGACAAGAACAAAGTAAAACAAAGTTTGAAATTTAAAACTGGTAAATTTGTTTGGAGAGTAAAGTTTACTGCACCGCTTAATCCTAGTTCAGTCAATAATCGTAACTTATATGTAACCTCATCAAAACAGATTCCATTACTTACGAATATACGTTATGACTCTGTTAATAATTATATTGAAATTGAACCTCTAGAGCCTTACGAAAAGGATGAATCCTATTTACTACATGTCACTACTAATGTAAAATCCAAGCGTGGACAGAAGCTCCCTAACGAAATTACTATACAATTTAAGGTATAAGTTAATATATATATACTTTTTATTTTTGTTCCTTATACAATACAATATTTTTTTGTATTTCATTGTTAATTTTCTAACAATGGTTACATTGTCAACCTTTTCTCTTCTACAATCTGTCTACGCAAAAGATTGTCTACTCATTGTCAATTTTTATCTCATGTATATCCTTACCAGTCTCTTCTTCGAATTTATTCTGCTTTGAATACTGAGCTCGACGTTTAAGCTCTTCTATCATACTTTCTTTGTTGGTTTCTCCAGAATAGTAAGACTTTAACATTTTAGCCTTTTCAACATAGCTTCCTGCCCCAAACCACAAAATAATGTCAGAGCACTCATTAATACATTCTTCTTCCATATCAGCCTTATAGTAAAGCTTAGCCAACTCATATGCCCACTTCTCTATGTACTCAATAGATTTAAGAGTTTCTAATGTATCTATTAATTTCTCATAAGGTTCCCCTTTTATCTTATCAATCTTATATCTAAATATATAATTATAAAAGTCATTAGGGGCAAGACTTTCATATTCTATCAAAAATCTTTCTGCATATTGAATATCATGCATTTTAATGGACAATGTTAATAGCTGGAATATAACTTTTCTAGTTTTATTCTTCACATAAACTTTTAGTAATAAGTCCATGGCTTCTTCATATCTTCCATTTTCTTCATACACCCTTGCCATTAAGCTTAGATGCAAGCTATTCTTTATTTTTTTAAGAGGAATCGTCTTTATTATTTTTAGTGCCGTCTCAAAATCTCCATCAGACATTTTTCTTTTCATCTCTTCAATCTTAACAATGTTTTCGAAAGCTCTCATAACTATCCTCCTTTTTTGCATAATTAGATATAGAATAACTTTATACTATCATTTATGGCTAATTTAGACAAGTATATCCTGGCAGGAAAATACTGCCCATTATATATATAGGACAGTATTCTTATAAGTAGATTAGCTTGACAATTCCCTTTATTAACTTTCTTTATAATAATTCAAAGTATCAATAAGCTCTTTAGGGATTTCAATATTATCCCTCTCAAGATATTTTATTCTAGATTCCAACTCACGTATCCTTTTCAGCTTATCCCTTTGATACCTGCTCATAGCTTCTTCGAATAAAGGTTGCTTTATCATCCTTTCTCTAAGCTCCCTGGCAAATGGGCAATATGTGGCTAGCATTTCACGAACTGGTTTATTAAGCTTTATGGCACCATTCGCCTCGTAATGTATCCACTCCTCATAGTCCAGAAGAAATACTTCTCTACTATTATTTCTACCTTTCTGAATCTGCTTCTTAATTTTTTCTTTTCTTTCCTCAGAAAGTTCTCTATTTTTTTTATAGAATTGCAAATAGTCATAGTACTCAGAGGTAAGGGATCTATTTTTAATATCATTCCAAGCAGTGCCTTCGATAGTTCGGCACATCTCCCATCTAAATCTACCTATAACCTTAACCATCATTGCAAATAGATTCCCATCTGTAAACGCAGGGAATAAGAAACGAGCAGAGCTATCTCGTCTCTTTCCTGTGATCTCCTGCCACATAATCCCGTTACTACCTACTGTTGGCATAAGAATTATGTCGGGAAAAACCTGCTTAATAATATATTCTTTAACAATATTTTTCTTCTCATTTGAATAAATTACCTCTTTGTTAAAAATCGAGTAATCAATTAAAAGAAGGTCTTCTAGAGCTTTATTAATCTTTTCAGAATTTAAGTGTAAGCGCTTAAATTCATTGAAAAGTAAATCCTTATGTAGTATAGGTACAAAGGTAGATATTTGACCATTAGTTGTTCGGTTATTATATTTGAACATGTTTTGGATTTCGTAGTCCAGTCTCTTTTCAGGATTGTTAAGCCATTCCTTCAAGGTTTTATCAGTAACCTTACCCTGCCTCTTAAGGGAGTTAATATACTCCGGATATTCCATATCAAACTCATTCTTTGATGGATCCTTCTTCCCCTCGTATATCAATGTGAGCCACTCTTTTATGTCATATACATTGCATGGTCCGGTCTTTTCTGTTTCTGGTAAGTAGTAGAGTGAAAATATCTGTTCATTAGTTAAAAGTCTTTCATCAGCATAGCCATATCTTAGAAAGAGATCAATAAGTTTAGGTGTTTTCTTAACTTTATATGCTTTTAGGAAAACAGCTTTATATAACTCATAATAGTCAGCAGTAAGATTTCTTCTGATCGTTCTTGCTGAATTATCTGAAGATCCTCTATCAGCAAGATTAATGAAATCCAATAGGTTTTTATTCATTTCATTAGCTTTATCCCTATCAATCTCCCCAAACACCAGAATCTTCTGGAAGGAATTACTTAACTCCTCAAGGATCATCTCTGTATCTTCTTTGGAATACTTTAAATATGTCTCAGAAACAGCACTGGTTCCTTTATTCCCTGATAACAACATATTGTATATTTCTTCCATGCGACTGCGATTAACCTTGTACTCATTACCAAGCATATTATCAATAAAACGATCCGCTTTATTAACTTCCTCAATAATTTTATCTAGTAAGGATACGAATTCTCCAGTATCACCACCTGCTTTAACTACATCAATAGCAATAGCTGCAATGAGCTGGAATAAGCAGCTATCTGTATCATCATATAAACACTCTACCATGGTTACAAATCCATTGGACAACTCCTTAAGTGTCTCAATCTGTTGGTTAATAATACTTGATTGATCCTCCACCTGATAAAGGGTTACTTCATTACCGTAGGAGTAGAAAGCCTTGACTACATCCTTAGGAATATTTATACACTCGATATAATAATTGATTTTATCTTCTATCATCTCTAGATCGTTCTCAGGTAGATATAGCTCATCAAATCTCTCAGACTTCCTGGCCCTATATCCACGTCGAACTGCATCATTTATATACTCAGAATAACTTTCTGTAATAAAATCATAGATCCCAGACCAATGTTTATGTAGATTTGTATTAATTAAATTTAAATCTTCAATCATCCGGTTATTAGACGCCACCATAAAACCATGATAATCACTATTAGATGATAGCATCTGCTCTAGCTCATCAATATTATTAACAGAGAAAACATAGAGAATCAAATCATCTATTGCTGTATATGTGCTTTGGTATTTACCTGTATATAAATCATTAACCCCAAGAAATGCACCTGAATTTACTATAACCTTTACACCATCATTATGAATTAATACTCTTCCCTTTATAACAAGAGCAATACCAAAAACAGATTCACCTTCAGAAAAAACAGTAGTTCCCTTAACCAGCTGATTTACAGCGTTGGGATTTAGCTTCCATTCCATGGTTACACCACCTTAATTCAATAAGTTGTTATTTTGTTATCTACCCCGTATTATATACTAAATTTCACTCTAAACAAAGCTATTATGTCTTATTTTATCAAAATAGTACCAATTACTTATGATTATATACAAATAAGTAGATTAATCCAAGAAAGACATGGGCATTATCAGATTAAAATCAATAAAAAAGTACCGGCTAACCGGTACCAAATTTATTTATTATATTAAATCCGTGCGTTCTACTTTGTATGATTACCATAGTCGTTACCTTTACAGTTAACTCGGCCCAGGCGTCCTCGCGGCACACAAGAGCTTTTGCTTAGTGCTGCTTCATTCCTGACCTGACACGGTTCACAAATTCCTGTTGCGCAAGACCCAAACGTCAACATCACTTATAAAGGGCTGCCCTACAGTAAATCACCCGAGGTAGAACATCACCCCTGCTGTAGCGGATTGCAGGTACAGGGCACCGCTGACTCCCCGGCTGCACGGAAACTTTATGACAATTTTATTATTTTTATTGAATAGGACTAACTGTCATGTTCAATAAAAATGCTGTACGCCTAGTATATATTTATTTTTTATGAATGTCAACCCTCAAGCTTTTCCTTTTTATTACGTTCCCTAAGCTCCTTAAAAAACAATTGTAATATATCAGTACATTCCTCTTCCATAACTCCTGTCTCTATATCAACCTGATGATTAAACTCTTCCATTTGTAATAGATTAAGAATTGATCCGGCGCAACCAGCTTTAGGATTCATAGTACCAATAACCACCTTTTTAATCCGAGCTTGGACCAAGGCCCCTGCGCACATCTGACAGGGTTCCAAGGTAACATACATATGGCAATCCTCTAAACGCCAATCTCCCACTGCTTTACTGGCTTTTTCAATCGCAACAAGCTCAGCATGAGCTAAGGTTGTTTTTTTAGTATTCCTTTTATTGTATCCTCTGCCAATTATCTTGTCCTTATATACTATAACGCATCCTATAGGTACTTCCCCTATAGCATATGCTTTTTTCGCCTGCTTTAGTGCTTCCTTCATGTATTTTTCATCTGTGGTCATCTTATCATATCCTTTAAATCTAGACTAGTTTCTTAGAATTTGGTATATTAATTGTATCATAACCTAAATGAGGTGACAATATGCGTATCCAAGGCTTTAATAAGACTACACTTCTTGACTATCCTAAACATTTGGCTTCCACTATATTTATTGGAGGCTGTAATATGAGATGTCCCTTTTGTCATAATTCATCCTTAGTTCTTCATCCAGAAGCAGTTCCAGCTATACCAGTTGATGATGTTTTATCCCATCTTAATAAAAGGAAAAATGTTCTTGATGGAGTATGCATTACTGGGGGTGAACCCACTTTATTTGCAGATGAACTTACCCAGCTCATAAAGAGTATTAAGGATCTTGGGCTTAAGATTAAGCTTGATACTAACGGCACTAACCCTGCTCTGCTTAAGAATCTAGTTGATAACAAACTAATTGATTATATTGCACTGGACATTAAAAACTCTAGAGAAAACTATGGCTTGTCCATTGGAATAAAGAATTATAATACGAATAAAGTTAATGAGAGCGTAAAATATTTGTTAACATCACCCATTGAATATGAGTTTCGCACAACTATAGTAAAAGAGCATCATACATCTCGTGACATCCTTTCTATTGGTCAATGGATCAAAGGAGCTAATTCATACTATCTTCAGTCCTATAAAGATTCTGAGGATATCATATCTCCTGGTTTACATAGCCATTCTAAGGATACCTTAGAAACATTTGCCCAGTTGTTAGCACCTTATATAAACAAGGTCGAATTAAGGGGAGTAGATTAATTATTAAGACCATAAGGAGGCTTTTACCCATGAACATTTCCTATGAAACCGATAGATTAATTTTGAAAACCCTTGGAAAAGAAGCCGCCCCTATGGTTTTGGCCTTTTATGAAGAGAATAAAGACCATCTAGAACCCTGGGAGCCCAAAAGAGCATATAACTTTTATTCCCTATACTTTCAAAAAGCTTCCCTAACTGCCGAAACTAATTTGATGGCAGAAGGAAAGCTTATAAGGTATTGGGTGTTACTAAAGGATAACCCTGATGAAATTGTTGGTACTGTTTGTTATCAGGGTTTTCTTAAGTCTCCATACAACAGCTCTACCATTGGGTATAAATTTGCTAAAAAACACTGTCATAAAGGCTATGCCTTTGAAAGCATTAGCAAATCTATAGATATCATGTGGAATGAATACAATCTCCATCGTATTGAGGCATATATCATGGAGACCAACAAGCCTTCTATACGACTTATCAAAAAACTTAATTTTGTATATGAAGGAGCTTGCTTCTCATACGCATATATAGGTGGTCGGTGGCGAGATCACAATCGTTATTCAATTATTAATCCAGCAGACCAATTTATGTAGTCTAATGTAACATGCCTTTATCACTAGATCTTAACAGGAGCATACCAATATCCAAAATCCCCTTGCCTAAGGGCCTGTTTTTTTACTGATTTAAAGTTTGTAAATCCAAACATCTTAGCTACAAACTTTTCTTTATTATTAAACACTCCTGGAACCCCTAGGATATAACGGGTTCCTTCTTGATCAATTAGCTTAGCAAATATTATATGCTTATAGCTATAATATCCATGAAGTAAAAAGCTATTGTTAGAAAAATCCCATACCTCCTTTGGTAGAATTCCTATGTCCTTTGGTTCCATTTTTGCACATCTTACTACAGTCTTGTCTTCGAAGGGGTTAACCTTAGGAAATGAAGAAAAGTATTTATCATCAACCTCCTTAACAGCCTGGGTCTTTGCTTTGTACTCCCTTTGTACTCCCTGAGTAAACTTATAGCCACCTGGTAGTTTATATAAAGGAATTTCTTCATCCTGACCCTGTAAAGATTCCACAGGCTGGTGAACTGGTTCTTCTACTGATGTTTCAACAATTTTCTCTATAGGTTTTTCAACAGCTTTTGTGGCCGGCCCTACCTTCACTTCTTCAAACAGATTATCAGCCACTTCCTCAACTAGGGTTTTAGAGTCTTCCTCAACTTTATCTAACTCCTGCTCCTTAACCACTTTCTCTTCAGACTCCACTTCAGGCTTTGTTTCTGACTTTTCAACCATTTCCTCCTTAGTCTCATTAGAAGGCTTCTTTTTAGGCTTTAAAGCTTCTAGAATATCATTCACATCAACCTTCTCATCATCCCAATAAGTTGCACAGAACTCGTATGAATTAATGAATAGTATCATGCCACAAGCTTTTCCCAATCCTTTTGCTGCATTATTGATATCTGCCTCTTTGGCTATGAGCTTACTATCAACAGCCTGATTTTTAATTATTGCATCCCCCAGATAGACAACTCCTATATCCTCATTATTTCTATAGATCAGATAGGTTGGCACTATACTATCTGGTTGCCCAGCCATTTGCACATGTAAGGTGAACTTACATTGCCCATTTCTTGTTTCCATCCGAACAAATCCTACATTCTTTCTTTTTAGCCCGTTCTCATAGGCATACATATAGGAAACCATTCTTTTATAGTCAGCCAAATAATCACTCCCTTGATAAGCTTTTATTCGATTCTATTAAATATATTCCATATATATTACCTATATTCCTTAGATATTAATCATAATCCATAGGTTTAGCCTTTTAATATTAAAAGAGAGTAAAAGCTGTTAGTATATTGATTGTTAATTTGCATAGCGATATAAAAACATGTACTACAAAACGTATTTTATTCGCAACACGCTCTCGCTTGGATGAAGTACGTAATGGTACATAAGGTCATATAATACATGACCTAAGTACCAACGACTTCAAACAGTTGCGAGGTTAAAATAGTTTTGTAGTACATGTGATTATTATGTGTTGTGCAAATTAACAAAGACAATTACTTTTAGCCTTTACTCTCTTGAAACATCTTACTCTATATATGTTTTTATATATTACTTAATATTTCTGTGGATTTCCTGTAGGGATAGTATTCCAGCTCCTTGGTTGTTTTTCATCTGTTTTATTCCTGCAACTCCCGCCTTGGCTGCTGCTATAGTTGTAAAGTAGCTTACCTTTCCTCTAATTGCAGCTTTTCTAATGTAACTATCATCATGGGCACTTTTCTTATCTATTGGTGTGTTTACTATGATGTTAATTTCTCCATTAGTGATCGCATCTAAAATATTAGGACGTCCCTGATGTAATTTAAAGATCTTTTTTGCAGGAATATTATTAGCTACTATTAAATCATAGGTTCCTCCTGTAGCTAGGATCTTGAAACCACATTGATGAAATCCCTTGGCTACTTCAACAACCTCAGCCTTATCCTTATCATTTACACTTATTAAGACCGTTCCAGTAAGAGGTATGTTGGAACCAGCGGCCTCTTGAGCCTTATAAAAGGCCTCACCAAAGCATTCTGCCATTCCAAGAACTTCTCCTGTAGATCTCATCTCAGGTCCAAGAATAGGGTCTACTTCATGGAACATATTAAAGGGGAATACTGCTTCCTTTACTCCGTAATGAGAAAAAGTTTTATCCTTAAGCTTAGTTACTGGGGATTCTTTGCCTGTATATGGACTCATAATAATCTCAGTTGCCAGCTTAACCATATTGATATCACATACCTTAGATACTAAAGGTACCGTTCTTGATGCCCTAGGATTCGCCTCTAGAACATATACCGTATCATTCTCGATTGCATACTGCATATTCATAAGACCACATACCCCTAATTCATTGGCAATGCTTATTGTATATTTCTTTACGGTATCAATATTATCCTTAGAAATGCTTAATGATGGAATTACACAGGCTGAATCTCCAGAATGTATTCCTGCCAATTCAATATGCTCCATAATAGCAGGCACATAGCCATTGGTACCATCGCTTATTGCATCAGCCTCACATTCCAGTGCATGGTTTAGAAAGCGGTCAATTAGTATAGGTCTGTCTGGAGTAACTCCCACTGCTGCTTTCATGTATATTTCCATTCCTCCATCGTCGTGGACTATCTCCATCCCCCGACCACCTAGCACATAAGAAGGCCTTACCATTACTGGGTAGCCAATCCTTTTAGCAATTAGAAGGGCTTCTTCAACATTTACTGCCATCCCTGACTCAGGCATAGGTATCCCCAGTTTATCCATCTTCTCTCTGAATAAATCCCTATCCTCAGCCAGATCTATGGTCTCAGGAGTTGTTCCAAGAACATTAACCCCATTAGCCTTTAGCTCTGCGGAAAGATTAAGAGGGGTCTGACCACCGAATTGAGCTATAACCCCAAGGGGTTTTTCATTTTCATATATACTAAGTACATCCTCTAATGTCAGAGGTTCAAAATATAATTTGTCAGATGTGTCAGCATCAGTGGATACAGTTTCTGGATTGCAATTAACTATGATCGTTTCAAAGCCCATTTCCTTTAGGGCAAATGCTGCATGGACACAGCAATAGTCAAATTCAATTCCCTGTCCAATACGGTTAGGACCACCACCAAGTATCATTACCTTCTGCTTCTGACTTTTACCTAGGCCAACCTTGGTCATATCACCTTCCTCTAGATGATATGTTGAATAATAGTACTTAGAGTCCTGACTACCACTTACATGTATGCTGCACCAGGTCTGTTTTATTCCGGCCGCAACCCTGCTGTCACGGATTTGCTTTTCTGGTAATTGCAGTAGCATACTTAAGTATTTGTCAGAAAATCCGTCAAGCTTAGCCTCCTTTAAATACTGAACTGGTGGCAGAGTTCCTTTAAAGAAGGCTATTTTTTCCTCCTCTAAGGCTAACTCCTTCATCTCATTTATAAAGTAGGGTTTCATCTTAGTCAGTTCGCAAATCTCATCTATTCCCGCCCCTTTTTTGATAGCCTCATATATAATAAAAATTCTTTCACTTGTAGGTATGTGAAGCATATTTAGTAACTCTTCTTTAGATTTAGCTTCCAGCTTGGCTATTAGCCCTAGACCATAACGACCAGTTTCAAGGCTTCTAATTGCCTTCTGAAAAGCTTCCTTGAAGGTCTTGCCTATGCTCATAGCCTCACCAACCGCTCTCATCTGTGTTCCAAGCTTATCTTCAGCCCCTTTAAATTTTTCAAAAGCCCATCGAGCATACTTGACTACTACATAATCACTATCTGGAACATATTTATCTAGGCTACCATATTTACTACAGGGTATATCAGCTAAGTCTAGGCCTACTGCTAGCATGGCGGAAACATAAGCGATAGGAAAGCCAGTGGCTTTTGATGCCAGGGCAGATGAACGGGAGGTTCTTGGATTAATTTCAATTACTAGTATTCTTCCTGACACTGGATCATGGGCAAATTGAACGTTGGTACCACCTATTACCTCTATAGTCTCAACTATCTTGTGTGCCTGTCTTTCTAGCTCCTTTTGAACCTCTTTAGAGATAGTAAGCATGGGAGCTGTGCAACAAGAATCTCCTGTATGGACACCAAGGGGATCTATATTCTCTATATAGCAAACCGTAATCATCTTTCCACTTGCATCCCTAACAACCTCAAGCTCTAGCTCTTCCCAACCAAGAATTGATTCTTCAATTAGAACCTGGCCAACCATGCTTGCCTGTAGGCCCCTAGAAACAACGGTTTTAAGCTCATCTATATTATATACTAGCCCTCCACCAGCACCTCCCATAGTGTATGCAGGTCTAACCACCACTGGATAGCCTAGTTCAGCTGCTATCTTAATAGCTTCATCAACCGTGTATGCAACCATACTTCTAGCCATTTCTATCCCTATGGAGTCCATAGTCTTCTTAAATTCAATACGATCTTCCCCTCGCTCAATGGCATCTACCTGAACTCCTATTACTTTAACACCATACTTATCAAGGACCCCTGCATTGGCTAATTCCGCGCAAAGATTAAGACCGGATTGTCCTCCAAGATTAGGAAGAAGAGCATCTGGTCTTTCTTTTTTAATAATTTCGGTAAGTCTATTTAGATTCAAAGGTTCAATATAGGTAATATCTGCTGTATCAGGATCTGTCATAATAGTAGCTGGATTAGAGTTAACTAATACAATTTCATATCCTAGATTCTTTAATGCTTTACATCCTTGTGTTCCGGAGTAGTCGAATTCTGATGCTTGACCAATTATAATAGGTCCTGATCCAATTATTAAGATCTTGTGTATATCTTCCCTCTTTTTCATAAATCCACCATACCTTTCTTTCTAGCCTAGCCTAATTCAATAATAGTATTTTCCATAATTTCTAAATATATTAATGAATAATGTCAATTTTATCAAGACCTAGTTTTTCTATCTTTTAATAGCTGATCTATATTTATTCATCACCATGGGTCTTATGACATATTCACCATTTTAAAGCTTTACATCTTGTAACCTCACTAATCTACGGGTAATAGTTCTATGCTTCCTACCTGAGACTAGCTCTTTATTATTGATGATCCATCTATAAAATTTAATACATTATACATTATTGTTTATAATTATGCAACAGGGACTTTTATATTATTTTTATTAATTAATATCATAAGCAAGTGTAGTGTTGTTAAAATAAAAAAGCCATCTCCATTCTACTGGAGACAGCTGAAATATTAATCTGTATTATTTTGTGAACAAAGTTGATTCGCTAAATGTGCGAATTGCTCAAGGCTAAGCTTCTCACCACGAATATCATGTGATAGTCCGATTTCATTAAATGCGCCAAGAATCTCATCCTTTGTGAAGTTAAGCTCCTCTGAATTATATAGACCATTTACTAAGGTTTTACGTCTCTGATTAAAGGAAGCACGAATCAAACCAAACATTAAGGCTTCATCTTTAACCTTAACCTGTGGCTCCTTGTGTAAAGTTAGCCTAATAACTGCTGATCCCACATTAGGCCTTGGCATAAAACAATTGGGGGGAACAAAAGCAGCAATATAAGGTTCTGCATAATATCTTACAGCTAAAGTTAGGGCTCCATAGTTCTTTGTTCCAGGCCTAGCTTCCATTCTATCTGCAACTTCCCTCTGAACCATAACAGTAACATTATCAAGGGGGATATGCCTTTCAAATAAATCCATAATAATAGGTGTCGTAATATAATAGGGTAGGTTGGCTACCACCTTAATTGGTTTCCCACCATTTTTCTCCTGAACTAATTTATTAATATCAGTCTTTAAAATATCTGAATTAAGTACAGTAACATTGGAATATTGTGATAGGGTCTCTGATAAAATAGGAATCAACTTCTTATCAATCTCTACCGCCACTACCTCTCTTGCATGCTCACAAAGGTATTGGGTTAGGGTTCCTATCCCAGGCCCAATCTCCAAGACAAAATCATCCTTTGTAATCTCTGCCGCTCGAATAATCTTGTCCAAAACATGGGTATCAATTAAAAAGTTCTGCCCGAATTTCTTCTGAAAAACGAACTTATACTTATTAAGTATCTCTATTGTATTCTTGGGGTTTCCCAAATCAGCCATTTTTACCTCTTATCATCTATTTTATACAATTTCTTTGCATTTTCACTTGTAGCTTGTACAACAGTATTGTAGTCTACATTCTTAATTCTTGCAATCTCCTCCACTATATAGGGAAGATATAAAGAGCTGTTTCTTTTGCCTCTATAAGGAACTGGTGAAAGATAAGGGCAGTCTGTCTCTAGGACCAATTGAGATAAAGGAGCGTATTCAACAACTTCCTTTAGCTTTCTTCCATTCTTAAATGTTACAACTCCACCGATTCCAAGATAAAATCCTTTGTTCAAGTATAGCTTGGCTTGCTCGACTCCATAACCAAAGCAATGAATTATACCACCTATTTCCTCAGCCTTAGCTTCTTTCATCATCTCAATTGTATCATTAGCAGCATCTCTGCTGTGAATAACCATAGGAAGCTTTAATTCCCTTGCCAAATCCATCTGCCTTGCAAACCATTCCTTTTGAACCAATCTATCAGTACTATCCCAGTAATAATCAAGTCCAATTTCACCAATGGCCACAGTCTTAGGATGCCTAGCTTTCTCCTTAAGCCATCTAAAATTTTCCTCATTAAAATCCTTTGTATTATCTGGATGAATTCCCATTGCTCCATAGATAAATGGATATTTCTCCATTAATTCTAATGTCTTTTCTGCTGTATCAAATGCAGAGCTTATATTAACAACATATTCTATCCCATTATCATATAAACTATTAAGAAGCTCATCCCTATCTATGTCAAAAGCCTCATCATCATAATGGGCGTGGGTTTCAAAAATCATTAGTGTACCCCTTTCCAAACTTATCATGTCATATTCTAGCACAGTGTTTCCAACAAATCAATAAATCATATTTTTACAAGATTTTGATAATATTATGCTAGCAAGACATTGATCCTTAGTCTTATTATTAGGGTTTTGATAGGCAAAATATTAGGAAGCCTTTAAAATAAAATATTAGCTATAAGCAGACTTGCAACTATGCCAGATAATGTGGCTACAAGAGCTCCCAAGAGAGTGTATCTGGATTTTCTTACCCCGGCTACCATAAAGTAAACTGCCATAGTATAAAAGATTGTCTCTGTGCAGCTCATCATAATCGATACCAGCCTTCCAATGTATGAATCTGGCCCATACTGCTTAAAGATATCTAGAACTAAGCCGGTTGCTGCAGAGGAAGAAAACATTTTAACCAAGGCAACAGGTACTAGCTCTGATGGGAAATGTATAAAGTCTGTTACAGGTTTAATTAGATTAGATAAAAGATCAAGTGCTCCAGAAGCTCTTAAAACTCCAACAGCTACCATCAAACCTATCAGAGTAGGTAAAATACCATATACAACCTTAAACCCCTCTTTAGCCCCTTCTATAAAATCATCATAAACATTGGTCTTTCTAGAAAGTCCAGTAGTTATTATAAGGAAAAATACAAAAGGGATAATATAGTCTGATATATAGATTAAAAATTTCATTGATACCCTCCTTTACATAAGCTAATTATTTATCCCCTTTACTAAGCTTTCTTGCAAGAACTGAGAATAATACCCCTACAAATGTGGAAAAAATAGTGGCTACTATACCTGCTGCAAGAATTTCAGCGGGATTAGCAGAACCATATTGACTTCGATAAGCAATTATATTGACCGGTATCAATTGCAGCGAAGAAATATTGATTATTAAAAATGTACACATATCATGACTTGCAAGATCAGAATCCTTATTAAGCTTTTTAAGCTCCTTCATTGCCATCAAGCCCATAGGTGTAGCCGCCCACCCAAGTCCTAATATATTGGCTATCATATTAGAGGCTATGTATTCATTAACAATATGATTCTTTGGAATATCCGGAAACAAAAATTTTATGATAGGTCTAAGGCCCTTTGTAAATGAACTGACAATGCCGCTTTTTTTAGCAATCTCCATTAATCCAGTCCACATTGCCATAATTCCAAGCATTGAAATACATAGGGTAACCGCTTCCTTTGATGAGCTTAATGTTGCATTACTAACCTCATCTATCCTACCATTAAATACTCCTACAACAATACCAATAACAATCATTATACCCCAGAGATAATTAAGCATTTTTTCACCCTCCCTATACTATTTATATAGACAAAAAACAATAATATTCAATTAAACTGTTGACAAAGTTAGTCTTTTATTGGTAATATTATGTTGACAGGAAAATATTCTTGGGTTTATATGCTTAAATGATTTATTTTTCGACATATTAGCTCAAAATTGGTAGCATATGAGACAGCTTTACAGATTTGTATAAATAGTGCTATCTTTTGACAATTTTTTTAATTGACAGCATAAGGAACCTATGGTATTTTATTGTTTGGCATATACAAATAATGTAATCGGGTTTTATTTTGCATTAATGTATTTGCATTAAATCCCCTATACATTTGAGAAAAGGAGGCTATATTATGAAAAGCACAGGCATAGTAAGAAGACTTGATGAGCTAGGAAGAATTACACTACCTATCGAGTTAAGAAGGACCTTAGATGTTAACGAAAGAGATCCTTTAGAAATCTTTGTTGAGGAGAATAAAATTATCCTACAGAAATACGAACCTACTGATATTTTTACTGGTACTAAAGATAATCTAATTGAATATCAAGGTAAGAAGGTTTCTAGAGAAACTATTGTAGAGCTTGCAAAGCTTGCAGGTATTGTACAGTAACTTACATATTACATAAGTTATTACTAGAATGGGAGAGCCTAGGCTCTCCCATTTTGAATTCATTATAATTAATAAGTTGTTAAGGAAGTTGAAATTGTCTAGATTTTTCAGACTCTAGAGTGTTATATAGTTCTTCTAGAGCTTCCTTCATTTTCTCCTCTTCTTCCTTTAGTTCTAAAGCCTTTTCAAGTATTCTTCTAATTTCTTCATTATAAGTTAGTTTTTTAGCCCCTTTTAAAAGATTAATTGCCTCATCATATTTTTTCTGATCAATATAAATCTCAGCCAATCCGACATATCCCTCCGCATCCTTGGGTAATAATGAAATACCTTCCTTAAACAGAGATATAGCGTCCTCATAATTTTCTTGATAAACAAATTCTTTTGCCTTTGTAATAATTGATTCGTGTTTCTGCTCCACTATATAAGTTTCTACTATTTTCAAAGCATCCATAAGCTCCTCATTATTAGTGATAGTTAGCCCTTCTAATAGTTCTTCCTTGGCCAAATCATATGATTTCATATTAACATAGGATAGACCTATTTTATTATAAGCTGTTACTTCTTTACTCTTTATCTTCTTAGCATTTTCATATTCTAATATAGCTTTATCATATTCTTCATTAGAAAAGTATACATCTCCAGAAGAAATAGCCCGTTCATACTCATAGTCTGCTTTTTTTAAGGTTACTTCCTCTATCATTTCTTTAATAACATTACCAGATTCTATTTCATAATGGCCTCTAAGAATCTCTAAGGCCTTATCGTATTCATTATTACCTATATAAGCTTCTGCAAGTCCAATTGATAAGGATTTTTTATCACTATTCTTCATAGTAAGTGCCCTTTCATAGTACTCTATAGCCTGACTATAGTTCCCGGATTTTAGATATTCCTTAGCCATAACCGTCTGCTTATTGTATAATTTATTGATCCTATATGAATTACCTACTGATGCCCCCACCATAAGTATAATACTTATAATAAGAATAATAATAACCTTCTTCTTATTATTTTTTAAGAACCCCTGTAGCATTATTCACCTCCAAAAGATAGTTGATATTAATTATTTGTCTTTGATAAGCACTTGGTATACATCCCGTTTACTTATCCCTCTATCCTTTGCTACGGCCTTCATGGCCTCTTTATTATCCATTCCCATATCCGTATATATTAACATATGCTCCTCTATGGTAACCTGTTTCCAACGATCCATTTCCTCCGCCTTCAGCTCATCCATAGATTTGCCTTCTATCACCAATACATATTCTCCTCTGGGTTTCTCTTGTTCATAATAAGCTATCCCTTCATCTAAGGTGGTCTGAAAAACCCTTTCATGCTTCTTGGTCAGCTCTTTGATTATAGATATCTTTCTATTTCCCAAGGATTTTTTAAGCTCCTTTAAGGTTTTAAGTAATCTATGAGGAGCTTCATATAATATTATTGTCCTTGTCTCATTAATTAATTCACTTAACACCCTATCCCTGTCTTTTTTATCCATTGGCAAAAATGCTTCAAAGGAAAATCTCCTTGTTTCTAACCCAGAAAGAATCAAGGCAGTAATAGCAGCACAAGCTCCCGGAAGGGAGGTTATAGAGACCCCAGCTTCGTAGGCTTGTCTTACTAGCTCCTCCCCAGGATCCGAGATACCTGGGGTTCCAGCATCTGTTATCAAAGCAATATTTTGGCCATCCAACAGCTGCTGAACAAGATACTTAGCCTTGTCCACCTTATTATACTCATGATAGCTGGTCATTGGAGTCTTTATTTCATAGTGATTCAACAATTTAATACTGTGCCTTGTGTCTTCCGCTGCAATAAGATCAACTTCTTTTAAAACTCTAATAGCTCTAAAAGAAATGTCCTCTAGATTACCAATAGGTGTAGCGCACAAGTAAAGTGTTCCGGACATACCTACCTACTCTTTCTAATATCCATAGATATCAAATATTTCCTTAGTGTAAACCTTTTGCTTCCCATATACGATGAGGGGCGCTTCCACTGTAATTCTGGATTTACCCCCTTTTATACACTCAATTAATACCATGTTGGGTTCTTTATCCACATATGGATGAACCATCCTCATCCTCTTTGGCTCCAATCGGTGAGCCGTTAAAGTATTAAGAATCTCTACTAATCTAAAAGGTCTGTGGACCATATAGAATCTTCCTCCAGGCTTTAAAACCTGAGCGGCTTCTCTAATAAGATCCTCAAGGGTACATAATATTTCATGCCTTGCAATAGCTTTTCCCTTATCAGTGCTTACTAGACCATGACAATTAGTCATATATGGAGGATTACTTGTAACGACATCAAAGGAAGCCTTCCCAAAAATAAGCGAAGCTTCCTTTATATCTCCTAATACAATATCAATTTTATCCTCAAGCTTATTAATAGCAAGGCTTCGTCTTGCCATATCAACACTTTCTGCCTGTATCTCCAAACCTGTAAAATGCTTGCCCTCAGTTTTAGCCTCAAGTAGAATTGGAATAATACCATTACCAGTACCTAAATCAAGAACAAGCTCCCCGGAATTTGCCTTGGCAAATCCGGAAAGCAGCACAGCATCCATACCAAAACAGAAATTTTTAGGATTTTGAATAATCTGATAACCATTCCTATGAAGGTCATCCAATCGTTCATCACCTTTTAGTAATTCCTTTGCCTTATCCATATCAATCATCGTTAAGCAGTGATTTACCTTCTTTCTTTTCCAAAAGCTCTAAAACTTTTAGTTCTTCATCAATCACTGTCTTTTCTTTCTTTTTCTTATGAGTAAATTTCAAATCATCAACTTTATATTCACGTATTTCTTTTTCATCATTTTCAAGGGTTACAATAACCTTAACTAATTGTTTTAATACACTAACACTATGAACTTCACCTTTGTATTTATCAATGGTTGTTACCCTCTCTCCTACATTAGGAAGTCTATTATTAAGTTCCTCATATGCTTCTTCCTCATTCTTAAGACAGCACATTAATCTACCACATACTCCAGATATCTTGGTAGGATTAAGGGAAAGATTCTGTTCCTTGGCCATCTTAATGGATACTGGTGCAAACTCCGAAAGAAATGTATTACAGCATAGAGGTCTTCCGCAGATTCCAATGCCTCCAACAATCTTAGTCTCATCTCTTACACCAATTTGTCTAAGCTCAATTCTTGTTTTAAATACACTTGCTAGATCCTTAACAAGCTCACGAAAATCAATTCGTCCATCTGCAGTAAAATAAAATAGAACCTTGTTATTGTCAAATGTATATTCACAATCAATTAGCTTCATTTCTAGCCCATGCTTATTAATCTTCTCCAAGCAGATATCAAAAGCTTCTTTTTCTTTTTCCTTATTCTTCTGCTCGATCTTATCGTCTTCTTCTGTAGCTATTCGGATTACTGGTTTCAAGGGTTGAACCACTTTATCATCTTCAACCTCTCTAGAGCCTAAAACTACTTTGCCATATTCAATGCCTCTGGCGGTTTCTACTATTACATTGTTTCCTTGTTCTATATGGTTGCCAGCAGGATCAAAATAATATATCTTACCTGCTTTGCGAAATCTTACTCCAATTACATTAATCATTAACTATTCTCCTTTATAGATAACAACATTAGCTCAAGGGCTATATCCATGTTAACATTGGCCTGTAATCTAAGTTTTGCCTTTTCTATGGATTTTATAATATTTTCAATCTGGCTATAGCTTCTAGTCCTAGCTTGTCCCTTTATGAATTGATACTCTTCTTTATATGTTAGCAGATTTGGGTCATTCGTTGCTTTTTGCATTAATACATCCCTGTACCACAATAATATCAAATCCAGATAATCATCAATTGCTCCCTTATTGGCAGTAATTGTTTTTATTCCAGAAACAATCTCATGCAGACCCATCTCATCAATATATTTAAGGATGTGAAGGACCTGTGATTTCATCTCTTCAAATTCTTCTGATGTTGCATATTTGATAGCTTTGCCCACATTTCCACCGGAAAAGTCAGCAGCAATCCTTGCCATATAATCTGGAACATGATGATCTGTCATCAAAAAGTCTTTTATAACCTGGTTATCTATTGGTCTTAGATTGAGTACGACGGATCTAGATAATACTGTTGGTAATATACGATTAATATTATTGACCAAGAGAATTATTACTCCATATACTGGTGGCTCTTCTAAGGTCTTAAGCAGAGCATTCTGAGCGGCTTCAGTCATCTTGTCCGCCATACCTATCAAATAAATCTTATAGGGACTCCTATAGGGTTTAATTAAAATATCACCATTAATCTGATCTCTTATATCATCAACACCTATACTGGCCTTTTCATGGGTTACCCACATTATATCAGGATGATTATTAGTTTCCACCTGTTTACAGGAAACACAATGATTACATGGAGCTTTACCTCCATCCTCACACTGTAGAGTCTTGGCAAAGGCCATAGCAAGTATCTTTTTACCACTTCCCTCTTCACCATGGAAGACGTAGGCATGGGAAACCTTCCTAGATGCTATAGCATTTTGCAAATGTTCTTTGACACTATCGTGCCCTAATATTTGATGAAAGTCGTACATAACAATAACCATACCTTTCTTCGTAGGAGAAAAGATAACCTTAAGTTAAGATATCTAATAAAAGTCCTCTTATTTCATCAATCTTATTGAGAATCAAAATATGATCCTTTTCTTCTTTAATAAGTTCAGCAGCAAGCTCGTCCAAATTCTCATCTACAAGCTTAATCATAGTGTAAACCCTATGTCTGCCTTTCCTATCCAGAAAGTTCTCTCTGGAGAACTTATGAGAGTGATTAACAATTTCGTTCATAAATTCTCTAATAAGCTGGCGGTAATATTTCATGTCTGTCAAATCCATATGCTTAGCCAGCTTTTTCCCTTGAGCGTTAATCTCTTCTACCATAACATGTAGTCTAGCCTGTAAATCCTGTTCTTCTATGTTAGAAATTAGGGTAAACTTAAAGGAACCATCTGCTTCTTGCACTGGTTTTTTGGCTTCTACCGCATTTATTGGTTGCATTTGGTTAACCTTTATATCCATAGTCTCCTCCTAATTATAGTCAAATATTTATTAGCATATGGTGATTATAACACACCAAAGACTTACTTTACAGTAAAATTTTTGATGTGAGATATAACCTCAGTGGCACATTGATTAATATCCATATTAGAATATCTTCTCCTTAGATTAAGCTTTTCTAAGTTTTCTTCACTAAAGTCCTCCTCATCTGCCAAATACCTTCTACAAATTTCAGCATAATTAGGCTTTACTTGTCTTTGTTCTCTTCTAATTGAACGTAGAAGTCGTTCATCATCAGGTACTTCAAGATATATCGGTTCTACATGGTCAAAGCCATAGAATTTACCTATCTGTATTATGCTTTCCACCGTACCTAGCATAAGATAATCATTATTATTAAGATCAATCTGACCGTCATTGACGGTAAAATAGTGCCATATACCATGGACTGTATTATAGGAACGATGTTCTATTACCTTATTGGCCTTCTCAAGCTCTTTTAAATCTTCTTCGTTGACAAAATGATATTCTACTCCTTCTATTTCTCCCTGACGAATTGGTCTTGTAGTATACATAACCACTGTCTTAAGGTTAATCTCTTTGTCCTCCAGTAGTTTCTTAAACAATGTATCTTTACCTGTAGCACTTTTACCTGTAATAATATATATCTTACCCATTACAGCCTCCTCTAGTATTATCTATATTTTGCAGATCATTACTCGATAGCTAACACTATCTCGTTCACGCTGCACTTATCCAAAAAATCCATGGCCTTTATTAAAGCAAGCTTGTGCCCATACTCTTTCTTGAACTAATCCGCTTATTCCTGCATAATAACTTCTATAAGCTTATTATCTCCTATAAGTCCAGTTACTGTTAGCCCTTCCTTAATAGAGCTTCCTATATATTCGATAAATTCTTGGTCGATTCTTTCTCCTGGAACAATTAATGGTATTCCTGGTGGATACAGTGTAATTATATTAGCGCTAATCCTACCCTGGCAGCTTTGTAAATCAACCACCTCTGTTTCTAGCTCCATTGCCCTATATGGGGTCATAGCCTGGAATGGCTGGAATAATTTTATTGTTTCTATATAATCATTATGGTCAGACATAGAACCAATGGTTAACTCTTTGTCAAGGTCTATTAGCCCATTAGCAAACCTATCAAATCCCTCTTTGGTATCGGCAATACTAGTCATCCCCAAGACATAATCCCTTGCCACCATCTCTACTATAATGTGATACTTATCTAGTAAGAGCTCACCCAATTGATGGCCATTAAGAGGTTTCCCATTAAATAACACCCCTTTAGTAAGGACTGTAATTTTAGAGGGATCAAGTTTAAAAATATTATTATATGTCAATATTTCCTTTGTAATTATTCTTAAGTTGTTTAGCTGCTTAATAGCCTGATAAAATTCTACTAACCTGCAATAATAATCATCAAACAGAGCCCTACCCCTATCTTCTAATAGGCTTATGCATTTATCAATCCCAGCCATCATCACATATGATGGGCTACTGGTTTGATAAATAGCTAGATATTTTTCCAGCCTTCTGCAAAGTTTATGATTATTACAATGAATAACCGCCGTTTGGGTAAATGCAGGTAAGGTTTTATGAAGACTTTGAATAACAATATCTGCTCCTAATGTCACTGCACTTTCTGGAAACCTAGGATCAAAACCAAAGTGAGCTCCATGGGCTTCATCGACTATAAGAACTGCTCCATGGCTATGAACTATCTTGGAAATGGTCTTAATGTCAGAAACTATGCCTTCATAGGTTGGAGAGGTTATGATAACTGCTTTAATATTTTTGTGAGTTATCAACATCTCCTCGATTTTTCCGGGGAAAATTCCACAATTTATAGATGCTTCTGTGGAAAACTCAGGGTATAAATAGATTGGAGTTAGCTCCATTAATGCAATCCCATGGTAGACAGATTTATGGCAGTTTCTTGCGACCAACACAGTATCTCCCCTATTAGTAGCCGCAGATATCCCAGCTAGAATACCCCCAGTACTGCCATTAATGAGAGGATAGGATTTTTTCGCCTTATATAAGCTACTAATTCTATTGCACAGTTCAAATAAGATTCCTTGAGGCTCATAAAGGTTATCAAAGCCAGGTATCTCTGTTATATCTATTTCATAGGGATTTACCATGGAGAGCAAAGCTTTGTTTCTCTTATGACCTGGCATATGCATAGGGTAATAATCTCCTCTACTATACATGGCCAATCTATCGTAAAGTCCACTCATTTAATCATGCCTTTCATTATATTACTCAATAGTTAATATCCTATAATCTAGATTTAATATACCAATTATTATGATAAATTACAATCTAAAGGAAAGCATTTAAAAACAGTCCACCTCCATGCACTGATAGAATTAATAATAAATTCTTCAATACTTGGCTATGAACTGTTATTCTTATACCAATTATTTTGATTAGGGAGGCAAAAGCCCTTCTTATATTGCATCAAATGCAATTTACACAAAGCTAAAAGACTCATACTTCGATTTAAATGCATAAGATATTCTAATCATTATTATATTTCTATGATAGCATCATCCTGTCGTTAGCAAATTCTCCTCCACTAACGCTCTGGAATTTTTCAAGGAGATCATTGACCTTAAGATTCCTCTTTTCTTCTCCAGACACATCATATATTATCCTACCATCATACATCATGATTAATCTATTACCATATTGAATGGCATTTTTCATGTTATGGGTTACCATCAGAGCTGTTAGGGCATTATCTGAGATAATCTGCTCCGACAGCTTTAAAACCTTCTCAGCCGTCTTTGGATCTAGGGCAGCTGTATGCTCATCCAAAAGTAATAGCTTAGGCTTACGAAGAGCTGCCATAAGCAATGTTAAGGCTTGCCTTTGTCCACCAGATAAAAGACCTACTTTAGTGGTAAGTCTATCTTCCAGTCCAAGATCAAGCTCCTTAAGCTTATCTACATAAATCTCTTTCTCTTCCTTTGTAATTCCCCATGCAAATCCTCTTCTATCTCCACGGCGATATGCCAAGGCAAGATTTTCCTCAATTGCCATATTAGAAGCGGTTCCCATCATAGGGTCTTGAAAAACCCTTCCAAGATATTTAGCTCTCTTATATTCAGGAATATATGTTATATCCTCATCTTCAAGAACAATAGATCCTTTGTCTGGATAATGGACACCGGCAATCATATTAAGAATCGTAGATTTACCAGCACCATTGCCACCAATTACAGTGACAAAGTCTTTATCCTTTAATTCAAGATCAACTCCTTTTAACACTTGTTTTTCATTAACTGTACCTGGGTTAAAAGTTTTATACAAATCAGTAATTTTCAACATATTAAACTGCCCCCTTACGAGTAGCTGCTCTATTCTTTTTTAATGTAGGTATTGATAAGGCTATAGCCACTACTATAGCTGTAAATAACTTTAAGTCATCGGTATTCAGTCCAAGTTGAAGAACTAAAGCAATAATCATTCTATAAATAACAGAACCAATCATTATAGACAATAGTCTAGATGCAAAGTTTCTAGGTCTTAAAAATATCACCTCTCCGATTACTATAGAGGCTAGGCCAATTACTATAGCTCCAACTCCCATCTTAACATCTGCGAAACCCTGACTCTGGGTCACAAGTGCACCAGATAAAGCTATCAAGCCATTACTTATAACCAATCCTAGAATCTTCATCACATCTGTATTAACACCTTGAGCTCTTACCATTGTCTCATTATTACCAGTTGCTCTTATACAACAACCTATTTCAGTACCAAAGTACCAGTATATGAGACCAATAACTGCAACAGTAAATACAAGACCTATAGCTAGTACTACCCATGTCTGTAATGTTGAATCTTTAATACCTAAGACTTCAGGAGTAGGTAGAATCTTGCGAATAATTGTTATCATCGTAGTCTGACCAATAAGTGAAGTATTGGCTTGACCCATAATTCTTAAGTTAATAGAATACAATCCAATCATAGTAAGAATACCGGAAAGTATTGCCGGTATCTTAAGCTTCGTATGTAAAATTCCAGTAATAGCTCCTGCAACCATTCCTGCTAGAGTTGCAACAATTACAGTCATAAAAGGGTTTACCCCTATATTTACCATTAAAACAGCGCTGACGCTTCCTCCAAGGGCAAAGCTTCCTTCACAGGACATATCAGCAAAATTAAGAATTCTAAAGGTGATATAAACTCCAAGGGCTAAGGTTGCCCACACTAGCCCTTGGGATACGGCACCAAACATTGCCATTAAAATATTCATGTTAAAGAGTTTCCTTTCTTATTTAACAAGTAAATCTTCTGGAATATCTATTCCAAGCTGTGCTGCCACATCTTCGTTGATTTCAAGTGTATACTCATCATCAGGAATATACTCAATTGCCATAGTTGCTGTTTCTGCCTTACCTTCAATAATTTTAACTGCCTGCTTACCAGTTAATAAACCAAGTTTATAATAGTCTATCCCATAGGTTGCCAGACCACCTTTGTCTATCATAGCCTCTTCACCAACTATTACAGGAATACCATTTCCATTGGTTATTGATGATACCGTTGCCATTCCATCAGAAATTATATTATCTGTAGGAACATATATAGCATCTACATTGCCCACTAAGGATTGAACGACCTGCTGAATTTCATTAGAATCTGATACTGTTGCTTCGAATACATTAAGTCCTAATGCAGTTCCTGCTTCTATAGCAATCTCAGCTTGAATCTTAGAATTGCTTTCGCTTGAACAATATAATACTGCCACATTAACAGCATCTGGAACAAGTTGAGTTAATAATTCTATCTGCCTTTTAACAGGTGTTAAATCAGATGTACCAGATACATTACCTCCTGGAGCTTCATTGGACGCTACTAGACCTGATGCTGCAGGATCAGTTACTGCTGTCACAAGGATTGGAATATCTTTAGTAATGTTAGCAACAGCTTGTGCTGCAGGTGTTGCAATAGCAAGAATCAAGTCATTATTGTCATTAACAAGCTTGGTAGCTATAGTACTAGCAGTTGCTTGATCTCCCTGAGCATTCTGATAATCAATCTTAATATTTTCTCCGTCTTTGTATCCTGCCTCTGCAAGAGCATCAACAAAGCCCTCATAGCTAGCATCTAGCGCAGCATGCTTAACTAACTGATTAACTCCTATAGTAAACACTTTACTTCCACTACCTGTTTCCTTAGTACCACAAGCTACTAGTGTAAAACTTGCTAAAACCATTACTAATGCGGCTGCAATAATTTTTCTATTTTTCATATCAATAACCGTCCCTTTCGCTCTCTCACTTTAAAGCTTTAACGCTTTTACTGGATAAAGTCTAACACCAAACGGGGACTAAGTCAACCTTTTTTCACAAATAAAAGTGTCAAAAGTCACAAGTTATTTGCCTTAAATATCTTTTGACACTTTCTTGTTATTAATCCATTTTCACTTTTAAAACTACTGGATAGTCTGACTTTATATCCTCAGCCTTTATCTCAAGAGCTTCAGAAGTACGGCTCCACTTAACTTCACTATCAAATCCAAGAGTAGATACATTCTTTATAATTCCATGAAAAAGGGGTAGCTTTGAGGCATCTTTCTCACCTAGGGATTTTATTGCTAGCTGTCCATCCTCTGGCCATTTGAGAACAGTTGCATATAGATAGCTTCCCTTGACTGTAAATCTTATGTCCTCCTTAGTAAACTCGGTCTCACTACCATCAGAAAACTGTCCTTCTGTAACCTTAGTTGGACCTTCTCCGAACTGTCTCCATACTTTACTGCCATATATAGCTTCCCCATTAACCTTAAGCCATTTACCTATGGTTTGGAGGAT
>DUNS01000285.1 GCA_012839235.1 Clostridiales bacterium | reverse complement strand
TAGTAGTGGCTATGCTATCTGCGCAGGCCTAGAGCAGGTAATAGATTATATTAAGAATCTTAGGTTTACAGAGGATGATATTGAGTATCTGCGCACATTAGAAATATTTGATGAGGGCTTTCTGTCTTATTTGAGAGGCTTTCATTTTACAGGAGATATATATGCCATCCCAGAGGGTACTGTAGTATTTCCAATGGAGCCCTTGGTTAAGGTAATTGCTCCCATAATGGAAGCACAATTGATTGAGACTGCCATTCTTAACTTTATTAACCATCAAAGTCTTATAGCTACTAAGGCATCCCGGGTGGTATATGCAGCAGGAGGAGCACCCGTCATGGAATTTGGCTTAAGAAGGGCTCAGGGACCCGACGCTGGAACTCTAGGAGCAAGAGCAGCTGTAATAGGTGGATGCATCGGTACAAGTAATGTTTTATCTGCTAAGCTGTATGATTTACCTGCCCTTGGAACTCATGCCCATAGCTGGATTATGAGCTTTGAGGATGAGCTGACTGCCTTCCGTAAGTATGCAGAGCTTTACCCTCTAAATACAACCTTACTGGTGGATACCTATGATACTCTCCGTACCGGTGTACCAAACGCTATAAAGGTTTTTGAAGAGCTCCGTGATAGCGGTAGAATGCCCGATAAATACGGTATACGGTTGGATAGTGGCGACTTAGCTTACTTATCTAAGATGGCAAGAAAGATGCTTGATGAAGCTGGCTTTACTGAGGCAACCATAACAGCCTCCAGTGATTTGGACGAATATGTTATAGATTCCTTAAAGTCACAGGGCGCAAAGATTGATTCTTGGGGAGTAGGCACCAAGCTTATCACCTCCAAGGACTGCCCATCCTTTGGTGGGGTATATAAGATCTCAGCTATCGAAAGAGACGGCAAGCTTATTCCTCGGATGAAGCTGTCAGAAAACCAATGGAAGATGACCAATCCAGGTAATAAGAAAATATATAGAGTATATGAAAAAGATAGTGGAAAGATAAAGGCCGATTTGATTGCTTTAGAGGACGAGCACTTAACATCAGATAAACCTCTACTCTTGTTTGACCCCATAGCAACCTGGAAGAAAACTTATCTTGAGCCTAATAGCTATGAGTTAAGAGAATTGCTTGTTCCTATATTCCTTAAGGGCAAATGCGTGTATACTTCTCCTTCTGTTATGGATATCCGTGAATACTGTGCTAAAGAACAAAATACCTTATGGGATGAATGCAGAAGACTTGCTAATCCTCATAATGTATATGTAGATCTGTCCAATAAGCTATATGAGCTGAAGACAAGGCTATTAAATAATTATAACACCAACTTCTAAAATCCATAATCTTCTATTTTATATGAGACTCTTTTTATGTTATACTATTCACAATAAAGCGGGTTAGATCCAAACTTCTAACCCGCCACAAATAGATTACGAAGGGAAGAACTTGATGAGAAAAGCCAAAGTACCTATAATAATTATATCCAGTGTCTTAATAATGGTTCTCTTAACCGGATATTTGGTTTTTCGTAAGGATTCATCGAACAATGATAATCCTATACATACTGACCGAGGCAAAGCAGCAGCCTCCACCGTATCCCCAGGAGCTATAACCAAACCCATAGATAGTACAAGCAATTATACATATATTCCTCCTACTTATGAATATGATAATAATAATGAAAATAAAGACGAGGAAGATATGTCAAATAATAAATCTAATAAGGCCCCATGGACACCAGCCACTGAAATGGACCTTGATCCCAAAAGTATAACTGTTTATATTAATAAGGAGCACTGCCTGCCAAAGGATTATGTTCCTGAAAATCTTGTGGTTCCCAATATAGCCTTTGATATAACCGGTAACCACGAAAGAAAATATATGCGCATAGAAGCAGCTGAGGCCATAGAGAAAATGTTTGCTGCCGCTTTAGAAGACGGCATTACACTTTATGGTATATCTGGCTACAGGTCCTATAGTCGCCAAAAAGAAATCTTTTTAAATAACATTGTACATAAGGGGAAAAAACATACACTAAAGTATTCCGCAGCACCAGGAACCAGTGAGCATCAAACTGGACTTGCCATGGATGTTTCATCAAAGTCTGTTCGCTACAAACTTGTAACCTCCTTTGCCAATTGCGCTGAAGGAAAATGGCTTGCTAAACACGCCCATGAATTTGGCTTTATTATACGATACCCTATGGATCAGTATGATATTACCGGTTTCGCGTATGAGCCCTGGCATATAAGGTATGTTGGAGAGGATCTGGCAAATTATCTTTATACTAACAACATGACCTTAGACGAATACTATAAATACGAGCCAAGTGAAGGCTTTGATTATGAGAAAAAATATGCTGACCTAATAAATTATAGACCACCTGTTACTCCTACACCTATTCCTGAAGAGGAATTAGAGGAGGTTCCGGACGATCTGACAGAAGGGGAATTAGAAGATAATGAAGCTGATGATATAGATAACAAGAAGCCCGACGAAGACACTAATCCCCAGGATATAGAGAGCGAGGATCCCAATACTGATGATTTGGAAGAAGAGGATTCCGAGATTGAAGATTTAGAGGATGAAACTTCCGAAGATGAGGATTTAGAGGATGAAGATCCTGAAAATGAAGACTTAGATGGTGGAGATTCTGAGATCGATGATATTGATGATGCAGATTCCAAGACCGGAGATACAGATGACGAAAGTTCCAAGACTGGGAATATTGATGATGTAAATACCAATACCGGAGTTATTAATGGTAGCAATTATATAGATTAGATTTAGGCCAAGTCATATTGGATAAAAGAAATAATGTTCCACAACGCTCTACTTGAATAGATAAAACTTTCTCTTTATGGAGGAAATATATGAGGCTAATATTAATTGTATTATTTTTATTATTGTTTTTTATAATAAGTATACCCTTATTTTTGATTGAGCTTATAATAGGTTTATTTAGCCGGCGTGCACAGGTAGCCAGCTCACAGCAAATCGTAGTTATGGCCTTTCATGTGGTACTCTTTCTTGCCGGAGCAAAACGAACCGTTATCGGACGCGAGAACGTACCGAGGGATGAACCTGTATTGTATATTGGAAATCATAGAAGCTATTTTGATATTCCTATTGCTTATGTAAGCCTACCTACTCTAACAGGCTTTATGGCAAAAAAGGAAATTGGACGAATTCCTTTCCTTAGGACCTGGATGCGTTTTTTACAATGTC
>DUNS01000284.1 GCA_012839235.1 Clostridiales bacterium | reverse complement strand
TTTCAGTAAAGAGAGGTGATTTCTACACAATTGTTTGTGATGACATATTGAATTTATTTGGATTTATAAGAAGTGAGGAAAATGAAGATGTTTATGTAATAATTAATAGAAGCAATTACAAAATCAATACATATGTACCGTTACGTAATGGAGAACATTTTGAAGACCTGCTAAATTGTGAAATATTAAATTCTGTTCCATTAGAGAAAGATGATAAGTTTTATAATCAAGACTTATTGGAGTATTCAAGAAAATTAGCAATTCAATTAAATGAATATTCTATTAAGATATTAAAAAAAAGAATGGAGGAGTTTGTATGAAAGAAGTAAAAAGAATACTGGCAATTTTCCTATTAGCTGTTTTTTGCGCGTCAGCTTTGACAGCTTGCGGAGAATCACCAGCAGTATCTGATTCTGCCAAAAGTGGAGAAACAGTCGAAACAAAGGAACCGTTAAAAGAAGGTACCTCGGAAGAAGTAGTGGAACAGGAAAATATTACAATTAACTTCTGGCATCATTATAGTGCACAATCACCAGAAAATGAAACTCTCATGAATGTATTAATTCCTAAGTTTGAAAGTGAAAACCCAGGAATCGAAGTTAACGCCGTATCTCATGAATGGGCAGATTTACATGATAAAATATTAATTAGCGCCAAATCAGAAACTCTGCCTGATGTTGCAAGGTTAGATGCAGCATGGATACCTGAATTCAACAAGATGGGAGTATTAGTAGCCCTAGATCAGGAAATGAATGATTTTAATGAAGTGTCTCAAGGGTTACTAGAAAGTGCTATGGAAACTGTCCAAATAGATAATAGCTATTATGGGCTGGCACTAAATACCAATACTAAAATCTTGTTCTACAATAAAAAAGCACTTGAGGAAGCTGGCGTGTCGGTACCCACTACAATGGATGAATTCATTGCAACTACAAAAAAGATATCCGGTACAAATGAAGCAGGGCAACAAATTTGGGGCTATAGTGAGCCGGCTCTATCTGGATGGAACCTTTGTCCATTTATCTGGAGCTTTGGTGGGAATTTAACTAATCCTGAACAAACAAAAGCATCAGGTTACATTAACAGTGACGAAACAATTAATGCTATTGAAATGTTTGCTGAGCTATATAATGCCAATGCCATTACCGGTTGGAATAGTGGAGATATACCAATGACAGATGGCTTTGGAACTGGACGATATTTGATGATTCTGGAAGGACCTTGGAAAATTGCTGAAATGGCAGGCGCTTATCCAGATTTTGAGTATGGTACTGCTATGATGCCAGCTGGTAACGGAGGTTCAGCATCTGTATTAGGTGGTGAAGATATATCCATGTTTAACACAGCTAATAAAGAAACCTCATGGAAATTTATGAAATTTATGACTAGTGAGTATGCACAAGTTGAAATGTCAAAATGCGGTCAAATACCAGTATCAAAAAAAGCCTTGGAAAATGATATTGTAAAACAAGCTGATTTTGCCCCTTTCCTAGAAGCTATAAAAGTTGCAAAATCAAGACCTACAGTAGCTAGTTGGTCAGAAATTGATAATGAATTAAATTCAGCTGTCACAGCTGTAGTTAATAATCAAAAAACTGCAAAAGAAGCAATGGATGAACTTGCTCTTAAAGTTGATAAGTTGCTTTCTGAATGAGCAACTATAATTATTATAATATTGTTATAAATAGAAGTCAACCGAAAACAGTATCTTTCGCAAAGACCAGACATAAAGGATGGTATTAAATTCATGACAAGTGAATTGACTTCTTAATTCATCTTGTAGGAGGATAAATCATGCTAACAAGAACAACAAGTAACAAATTACGAATACTATCTCTGCTTCTACCTGGATTAATAATTTTTGGCATTTTTACAATATATCCAATACTCAAATTATTTATTATGAGCTTTTTTGAATGGGATTTAGGATCAATGTTTGAACAAAGTTTTATTGGATTAGATAACTATAAGAATGTTTTAATGGATGAAACATTTAGAATATCATTTGTTAATACCATTGTTTATACATTGGTCACTGTTCCATCACAAATTATTCTTGGATTACTTGTTGCAGTTTATATAAATAATATTCCTCGGTTAAAAATTAGTTTTCGGTTGATATACTATTTACCAGTTATCACTTCGTGGGTAATTGCTTCCTTAGTATTCAAATACATTTTTAATACAGAAGGTCTTCTAAACTACTTTTTAAAAGACATCCTATCTATCGCCGAGAATAATATTAGGTGGTTAGATAGTAGGATAGGTGGCTTGAGTGTAGCAATGCTATTAGGCATATGGAAGGGAATTGGTTGGAATATGGTGGTCTTCTTGGCTGCATTACAAACAGTTCCTAAAGAATTATATGAAGCGGCAGAAATTGATGGAGCAGTTAGTTTTACTAAATTTAAAAATATTACGATTCCTTATATAAAGGGGACCATTCTTTTTGCTGTAGTAATGCTCACAATAGGTGGCTTCAATGTTTTTACTTCTATAAAGATGATAACAGGAGGTCAACCTGCACATCAGACGGATACCGTGTTAACGTGGATGTATTATAAAGCTTTTAGTACAGGCGAATTTGGGTATTCAGCTGCCTTATCATTTATAATTGCACTAGTTTTAGCGATACTAGCTATAATTCAATTTAAGGTACTGAAGCGGGATTCTTAAGGAGGTGTTAGAAAAAAATGAGGTTAAAAAAACATATACTTTTATATATTATATTATTGTTAGGAGTAATAGTAACAACACTTCCTATGATTTATATGATTAGTACTTCCTTGAAACCCAATGGAGCTTTGTATGAATTTCCACCTAGGTTCTTCCCATCTATAAGTGAAATTACATTAGAAAATTATAGATATATATTAAATGAAGGGAAATTCTATATTAATTTTTTAAACAGTATGTTTGTATCTACTATTTCCGTTACAATAGCTGCAATCGTCGCTTCTGCATTAGGCTTCTGTATTTCCCGATTCCGGTTTAAAGGCAGAAAGCAATTATTTGGCTTTATAATTGTGACTATGATTATACCTGGGACTACATTAATATTACCCCAATATGAGCTTGCTGTTAAACTTAATGTAATTAATAAATTATCTGGCTTAATTCCTTTTTACGTTGCTTGGGTAATCCCTTACTCAACATTTATGATAAAGGGCTTCGTTGATAATCTACCCCATGAACTAGACGAGGCAGTTTATATAGATGGTGGCAGTATTTATACAGTATATTTTAGAATCGTACTTCCTCTAATAAAGCCAAGTATAGCATCTATTACAATTTTTAATTTTCTAACAGCATGGGAAGAGTATCCTTGGGCAAATACTGTAATTAATGATAATATGAAACGCACTTTACCTATTGCAATATCTGGTTTTTTTGGACAACATCAATTTACACAATGGGGTTATGTATTTGCATTATCGGCTTTAAGTCTAATTCCAGTTATATTAGTGTACATAGTATTTCAAAAATATTTTGTTTCTGGTTTAACGGCTGGAAGCGTTAAAGGGTAAAAATATAAAATTTAAGTTATATGAAAATAGGAGGTTAATATGGTAAAAAGATTAAGAACTTTAATATGTTTATCTTTAGTATTTGTATTGACGTTTTTTAGCTTAAATAGTGTTTCTTATGCGTCTACCAATTTATATGGAATTGATTATAGTAATGCATATCAAGTTGATTCTACTGCAGATTTAGATGAAAATGATGTAATATATATGATATTAACTGATAGATTTGCTGATGGAGATTCTACTAATAACGGAGTCTTAGGTCAAGAATACCGACCGGGAGAACTAAAATATACTCAAGGTGGTGACTGGCAGGGTATTATTAACAATATCGATTATATAAAGAACTTAGGAGTCACTGCTATTTGGATTTCACCTCCTTCAGAAAATGAACTTTTTAGTCGAGATGGTAGTGAATCTGGATATCATGGTTATTTTACACATGACTATTACAGCGCTGATCCACATTTTGGTTCAAAAGAAAAACTTGTAGAATTAGTTCAAATAGCTCATAGTAAAGGACTAAAAGTTATTTTAGACGTTGTTCCAAATCATACAGCAGATTATTTACGTCCTTATGCATCTAATTATGATAGCATAGATTATCAGCCAGCTTATCCATTTAACAATCCAAATTGGTTTCATCAAAATGGTGACATCACGGATTGGAATGACCCATGGCAAGTTTTAAATTGTGATTTGGGCGGGTTAGATGACCTTAATGAGAACAATTTAGATGCCAGACAGGAAATTAAAAATGTATATAAGATGTGGGTTGACCTAACTGGAGCAAATGCCGTAAGAGTTGATGCGGCAAGATCTCTATCAATGGATTTTCTTAAAGAATTTGAAAGTTACTTAGGAGTTCCTTCTTTTGGTGAGATTTTTCATGGTGATGTAAACTATGTAAGTGACTTTCAAAATTATGAATGGGGAGTTTTGGATTTTCCTTTGTTTTTTCAAGCACGAGAAGTGTTTGCAAATGATGCTAGCTTTTACAATGTAAAGAATATCCTAGATCAAGATTATAAATATTCTAATCCAAATCACTTACTAAATTTTTTAGACAACCATGATAGAGATAGATTTTTATGTTTAGCGGATGATAATTTCGAAAAACTAAGATTAGGCTTAACTTTTTTACATACTGTTAGGGGTATTCCTGTAATATATTACGGAACAGAACAGGAGTTTTATGGTGGCGGAGTACCAACTGAATGGGCAGGAATAGCAAATAAAGAAAATAGAGAAATGATGACTGAATACGATCAAACAGTTACGACTTATTTATATATCCAGAAACTAAACCAAATTAGAAAAGATTATGCTCCTTTAAGAACGGGTACTCAAAGAGAAATGTGGGTAGAAGACTACGTATATT
>DUNS01000283.1 GCA_012839235.1 Clostridiales bacterium | reverse complement strand
CAGATTCTTTTTGTATAAATATTTTGCCCACTGTGTCAATATTGTCATCTGTATTATGTAGGGTGGAAGCGCAGAATATCGTAGGATTATATCCGTTTACTATTAAATTTTCCGCTAACCAATAATGTCTCCCACCTGCATTATAATACATATTCGTGGCATAATGATTCATTATCCAAATTCTGTTTTTACCCATACACCAACCTCGATCTATTAGTAGGATTATCCCAAGTATACTCAAACATCTCTTAATTTTTTGGCCGGAACACCTGCATATACTGAATTTTCTTCAACATCCTTTAGTACGACAGCACCTGCACCAATAATTGAATCCTTACCAATCCGGTGTGCATTATTTACTATGGTACATCCCATACCTACAAACACTCTGTCTTCTAATATTCTTGAAGCACCTACTGCTGTTAATATCGATATCAAACACGCTTTTCCAATAGTTGCATGATGTGCAATTACTACATTCGGACTTATAATAGAAAAATCACCAATTTTTGCTTTCGTCCAGATACAAGCATTGGCTTGTATATATACACCTTTCCCTATTTCTGCACTAGGGCTTATAATGGCAGTAGGGTGTATCAAAGTAGGAGTTCTTCCTCCTGAATTGTTTATTTTTGTCATTATATTATGCCTAATTTTGTTATTACCTATTGCGACTATAAAATTATTTGATTCTATTTCAGAAATACTAATCTCTGAAAATTTGCCCATTACCTTTTTACTCATCACAAAAGTATTTAATTTGTTCTCATCTTCATCATAAAACCCTATTACTTTATATCCTAACATTTCAGCAAGTTCACACATAACCTCACCATATGTACCTGCACCAATTATATAAATCTCATTTAACAATTTCTTCACACTCCTAAAATTTAAGAATTCTGTACTTTTTTTAGGCTTCCTTCAAACTTATCCATTGTTACATTTTCGCTTTTATTAACACCTTTACATTTAAACACATTTATAATGGTCAGAAAAATAAGTTTTATATCTAAACGAAAAGTAATATAATCCACATAATCCACATCATAATCAAATTTTTCTTCCCAAGATATAGTATTACGTCCGCTTACCTGCGCTAGACCAGATAAACCTGGCCTTACTTCATGTCGACGTCTTTGATGCTCGCTATATAAAGGTAGGTACTCGATTAGTAATGGTCTAGGTCCTATAATAGACATATCCCCTTTAATAATATTAAATAATTCTGGTAACTCATCAAGCGATGCAGCACGAAGTATTCTTCCAAATTTAGTTAATCGCATATGATTAGGCAATAATTCTCCTTTATCGTCCTTTTCATCGGTCATAGTCCTAAACTTATACATAGTAAATATCTCTTCGTTAAGCCCTGGTCTTTTCTGCTTAAAAAGCACAGGACTTCCTAACTTAATCCTTATCAATAGAGAGATGATTAGCAAGACTGGGCTGAGGACAATAATTGCAATTAGAGATAATATACAGTCCATTGGTCTTTTAATAAATCTTCTATATATACCTTTATTCTCTTTTACATTTCTCTTTTCCTGGTTATTACTCTGCATCTATTACACCCGTCTTTTATTTATGCCATAGTCCCTTTATAATCTCACAAACTCTATTTAAATCCTCATCAGTCATCTTAGTATCAGATGGCAAGCAAATACCGCTTTCAAATATTTTCTCTGATATTCCTACACCAATAAAGTCATATGATTCGTAATATGGCTGCATATGCATTG
>DUNS01000282.1 GCA_012839235.1 Clostridiales bacterium | reverse complement strand
AGCTCAACTGGGTCATCTATAGGAATAAATAGCTTCTGCTCTGCTTTTATTCCCTTATATTCACATTGGTATTTGGTATAGGACATGCCATGACGACAGACATACTTAGCTTCTTCTAAGGACTTTCCTACTGGCTGCCATGATACGCTCCAATAATCCTTAGACTCATCATCCCTAAGATACACATAATGTCCAGGACGATCCATTGGTACTCCATTGGGACGGAACCTGGTTATACGGTGGTACTCCGGTGATTTATAAAACACATATCCTCCAGCGGTATGGTTTATAACAGCACACATATCCTTAACCCCTAAGTAATTGGTCCAGGAAGTAGGCAGATCCACCCTATCAATAACATACTCTTTTGCTTCATTATCAAAATACCCATACTTCATACAAAAACATCCCCTTTCTGGTTACCTGCAAACTTTGGGCCTTAAGCACAATATTTGCAAAGTGAATATAAAAATATTCACTTCTGAAAAATCGTGATTTTTCAATCTATACCCTCCAATTCTACCACTATAAGATTAGTATATCTAAACCATCAGAGATTGATATTGCTGACCATGTCAATATTTGTTTCAAATTGCCATCCTTATTGGAGTAACCAATCTATACTTCTCTTAATAATTTCCTGTACTGGCTTTTGGGCAAATGTCTTACTGTCATGTCCAAATGCTAGATAAGCTAGCTTACCTGCTCCCTCTTCAACAGTCCAACCTGCCGGATAAGTCTTACCTTTAAATTCAAATTCCATAATAATATCTACTTTGCGGTCACTCATAAATTCAAATTCATATGGTTCATCATAAATAGAAAAGCTATTCATGTCCTTTGTAATATAATGACTATCACCGAGTCTTTTAAATGTTAATAAATCATAATCTTCATGTCCATTAAAACTAGCTCCGTGTAATGCTAGAAGCTTACTTGCCGATGTTATAAGTATTCCACTATGGACTGTAAGAATTCTTCCCCCTTCTAGCAGATAATCACATAAAACACCCTCAACTTTCTCATTACCTCGATTCTGCCAGTTATCAATATAATTCAAAATCAAATCAATGCCTACTAAGGAATTCTTTGTAATCTCCGGATAATCTTCACTTACTACTACCTCATAGTGTTCTTTCAACACATTAATCAAAGGTTTCATCTCATCCATGTTATGATATAGTACCTCTGACCTGTCACCTAATAATAATATCTTACTCATAATTTCACTCACTCCCTATTATTTATTAATATTGAAATCGTTCACCATCATACCCATATAAAATTAAGTCGGATTCATCCACTTCATTGTCAAAAAAATTATCAGCTGCCAATTTGGCTGCTTCATTAAAGACAGATGACCTTCCTCTGACAAATGACCTCTCATATGTGATCGAATCCAACCTGGATGATAGAGACGAAAACTGTAGATTTGATTCTCCTTTATAAAATCAACTAAAACTTCTCTTCATATGTAATTATAATAATTGCTATATAAATATACAATCTAATGCTTATAATTTAATAACTTGCAATGGAAACTCATGATAATAGGAATTTAGGTTAATCTCTTCCAGATGAAAGACTTCATCTATATGCATTCGGTAACCTATTTTAGCATCATCACAATGGGGCCAAGCTGGTATGTTTTTATTTTCTGGACTACCATTACAAATGAATGACATCCATGTCTCGTTCATTTGTTTGGACAAAGTCTCAATAACCTCATCATATTTCCTATCATTATCTTTTATATAACCGAATATATAGGGTATCTCGCTAGAATGCTGTGCTCTCCCTATTTCCCCTCCATAATCCCACCGATAGGACCATACCTTATTACCCGCGGCTATCAACATCTGTGTTAATGATATTGTTGCATTGCCATATACACATAAGGTCTGGGTCTTATCGAAGGCAATCTGACTAGAATAATTATTTTTCAACTCCTGATATTTATGAAGAGCAATCTTCCAATTCTCCCCATAGCAACGTTTAAATGCTACTTTGATCTCGTCCTCTGTTGGATCGTAACTAGAATCACTGTAAAATAATTCTTCTTTGTTATAGCCGATTAAAACTGGAATATCTCCTAGCTTACCCTTTTCTATGTATATTTTAGGTTCTTCCATAATCGTTCTGCCATCCAATATAGGACCAAACAAATGAGCAGAATCTATTACTTCATATAAGTCTTTTTGTGCTGCTAGGATTTCCTCCCCCTTCCTTGTTAAAATTTGTTCCGGTCTATCACTTATGCCTAATCTTTCAAGGAGAAGTTTTGTAATATTTGTTGCAGTCTGGGTATCACGTATGCATTGAACAGAACCACTCTGAATAATGGCTCTATGGAATAAGCCCTTTGCTGCAGGTGTAACCATAAGATTAGCTACGGATTTGCCTCCTGCCGATTGACCCATTAGTACTACCATATCTGGATCACCACCGAATGCTGCTATATTATCTTTTACCCACTGT
>DUNS01000281.1 GCA_012839235.1 Clostridiales bacterium | reverse complement strand
GGCAGTTCTAGTAACAGCTCGAATTGCAGCGTTCATTCCAGGGGCATCACCACCACTAGTTAATACTCCAATGGTTTTTACCTTCTTTTCCATTATTATAAACCATACCTTTCTAATATCTTATAACACATATCAATCTAACATATTTTAATTCATTTTAAGTATGTTTTCAATACTATTTTCAGTAATTCTGACATTTTCCTCGGTGTAAACAGCAATAAGGTTTGCTATAAGGCTATTATCAATCTTTATGCTTCTACTTATTGGTAGTCTCTTTAGACATTTTTCTTTTTCGCAATAAATAATAACCCTATCCTTTCCATCATATGCACTGAGTCTTTGATACAAGTATTCTTCATCTTTTTGGAAGCTTTCTAAATCACTATACTTTATCCATAGCTCCTGAGGTATGTCATCAAAAGGGATAATCTTTTGACAGATAAGCTTGGCTGGCTTTTCTTCCTCAATTGTTACCTTACCTTTAACAAACACCTTTGCATCAATATCCAACATATTCTTATATTTTTCAAAATCCTTAGGAAATATTATTATTTCTACTACCCCTAACAAATCCTCCAAGGTAATAAATGCCATCATAGAATTATTTCGGGTGGTTTTTATGGTTTTAGAAGTTAACATCCCCCCTATTATAAGGGTATCTCCATCACTAACATTATGTTTTTGTGTTTCATCATTAATTTGAAAATCTATTGCGCTGGCTGTTGCATGCTTCTTTAATCGTTCTTCATATTCTTCTAAAGGGTGGCCGCTAACATAGATACCAAGAACCTCTTTTTCAAATGCCAGTAGTTGTTCCTTACTGTATTCACTTACATCTGGCATAGTAAACTCATATGTTTGTCGGACATCTTCTGGAGCAAAGTCGAATAATGTCATCTGTCCAGTTAAGGACTTTTTCTTTTCTTCTGCAACCACATCTAATATCTGTATGTAGCTCATCATGAGTTGCCTTCTGTTAGGGTGAAGCTCACTAAATGCTCCTGCTTTGATAAAGCTTTCAACAGTTCTTTTATTAACCTCTTTACCAGATAATCTACTGGCAAAATCCTTCAGACTTTGAAATGGTCCATTGGCCTGTCTTTCTTCCACAATTGCCTCTATAACATGCTTACCTAGTCCTTTAATTGCAGAAAGAGCATATCTTATGGAACCATTGGATACTGTAAATGACACATCCCCTTCATTAATATCTGGAGGAAGTATCTGTACATTCATCTGCCTGCAAGTATATATATATTCAGCTACTTTACCAGGGTTATCAATAACTGATGTCATAAGAGCAGCCATAAATTCTACTGGATAGTAATATTTAAGATAAGCAGTCTGATAAGAAACAACCCCATAAGCAGCTGCATGAGACTTATTAAATGCATACTTAGCAAAATCCATCATCTCATCAAATATCTTATTAGCAGCATCCTCTGATATACCATTGGCAACACAGCCAGGAACACCATCCTCTTTGTTACCATAGACAAAGTTCTTACGCTCTCTAATCATTACATCTTCTTTTTTCTTAGACATAGCTCGTCTAACCAAATCACTGCGACCGTAGCTATAACCTGCTAGATCTCTTACTATTTGCATAACCTGCTCTTGATAAACAATACATCCATAGGTAGGAGCAAGTATATGTTCTAGCTGAGGACATAGATATGTAATATTGCTAGCTTCTTGCTTTCCCTTTATATACTTTGGTATAAAATCCATAGGACCAGGACGGTAGAGGGCAATACCTGCAATAATATCCTCTATATTTTGAGGCTTAAGCTCCTTCATAAAATTAGTCATACCTTGACTCTCTAATTGGAACACTCCCTCTGTTTTTCCTGAGGAAACCATATCATATACCTTTTTATCATTAAAATCTATCTTATCTAATGTAAAAGGATTATTCTTATCTCTATTTCTATTAATCAGTATTTCAGCACTCTGTAATACTGTTAGAGTTCTGAGTCCAAGAAAATCCATCTTAAGTAAGCCTAGCTCCTCTAGGGTTGTCATAGGAAACTGGGTTGTTATAGACTCATCTGGGGAGCCTGATAAGGGAACATATTCAACAACATCTTCCTTACTTATTACTACACCTGCAGCATGAACAGAAGAGTGTCTAGGTAACCCTTCTAGACGCTTAGACATGTCAATAAGATATCTAACTTCTCCATCCTCTTCATATAGACGCTTTAGATCGCTATTGATCTTTAATGCCTTATCTATGGTTATTCCGATCTCTGTGGGTATCATCTTAGCCACAGTATCCACCCTGGCATAAGGTAAATCCAAAGCTCTTCCCACGTCACGGATAGCCGCCCTTGCAGCCATGGTACCAAATGTTATTATCTGTGCAACTCTGTCAGAACCATATTTACGGGTAACATAATCAATAACCTCCTGCCTTCGTTCAAAGCAAAAGTCTATATCTATATCCGGCATGGATATTCTTTCAGGATTCAAAAATCTTTCGAATAGCAAATTGAATCTAGTAGGGTCTATATCTGTTATCCCAAGAGAATAGGCAACTATTGAACCAGCCGCACTTCCTCTACCAGGGCCAACCATTATATTGTTATCTTTAGCATACTTAATAAAATCCCATACAATTAGGAAATAGTCTACAAACCCCATACTCCTGATGGTATCAAGCTCATATTCCATCCTATCCCATAGCTCTTTTGTAAGCTCCTTATATCTATCTGTCATACCTTCACGGCAAAGCTTATCAAGATATGATGATGCTGTATAACCTTCTGGAACTGGATATACAGGTAATTTATATTCACCAAATATTATATCTACATCACAGCGTTTAGCTATCTCATGTGTATTAGAAACTGCCTCTGTAGCATAAGGGAATAAACTATACATATCCTCAGGGGATTTAATATAGAACTGTCCTCCCTCGTATTTCATCCTATCCTCATCTGTTACCTTTTTCTGAGTCTGTATACAAAGAAGGATATCATGGGATTCAGCATCATCCTCATAGGTATAATGAACATCATTGGTAGCTACAAGTTTTATACCGGTTTCTTCAGATAATCTAAGTAATCCTTGATTTACCGATTTTTGCTCCTCTAATCCATGATCCTGTAGCTCTAAGAAAAAGTTATCTTTGCCAAATATATCTTCTAGGTTTTGTGCACTCTTTTTAGCCTCAGCATAAAAGCCTCGTCTAAGATTACTTGAAACCTCACCACCAAGACAAGCACTTAAGGCTATGATGCCCTCATTGTATTCCCTTAAAACCTCATAATCCACCCTGGGTTTATAATAAAAGCCTTCAATAAATCCCCTAGAAACAATCTTCATAAGGTTTTGATAGCCGATATTGTTCTCCGCTAAAAGAACAAGGTGATAATACCTATCTTCTGAAGCACCTGGTTCCCGATCAAATCTAGAATTAGGTGCTACATATATCTCGCATCCAATAATAGGTTTTATTCCTTCAGTCTTACAAGCTTTATAAAAGTCTATTACACCATACATTACTCCATGGTCAGTAATGGCCAGGCTATCCATTCCCAGTTCTTTAACACGCTGAACCATTTCTTTGATCTTGCCTGATCCATCTAGGAGACTAAACTCAGTATGAACATGTAAATGTGTAAAGTTCATAGAAACTTCCTTTCTAACTCTCACTTACCAGTTTTTAGCTGGACGTTCCGGATCTATTATTGTAGACAAATCGAATAAATCCTCTAGCCTTTTTGGGAACTCTAGCATAGCTTGTCCATCCAAAGGTCTTCTAGTCATTCTAACATATTCATCCTTTAAATGCATCCATGGCTTACTATCCACTCCGCAGTAGAATTTAAAGCCTTTTTCCTTAAGATACTGATATTTTTCACTCTTATAATGCCCCATAGTTGATTCAAAATCAACACCGTATGGGAATATCATAATATCCACTGGGCCAAGTAAAGATTCAACCTCTTCCTCCCAGCGATCAGCATCAGCTTTAAATAAAGACATGGAGTTGGTTTGCATATTCCTATGTCCCCAGGTATGGGAAGCAAGCTCCCAACCATCATCTCTTAATGCCTGTGCCACCTTTTTAACTGTTTCTTTATCCTGCTCATAGGTTGGTGAGCTAGGATCGTCAGTTCTATATCCTAAAGCTCCTTCATAGCCAGTAATGGCCAAAATTCCTTTAGCTCCCTTGTATGAAAAGTCAGGATGCTCTTCTATAAATTCATTAAGGACAGAAACCACGTCAAATGGACCTACAACTGTACTTCCATCATCAAGAATCATCTCAGTTGTTGGTTTGCCATTCTCATCAATTACAATCCTGGATGCAAATCCATCCCCATCCATGTAGTCATAGTAATTAACGTCATCTTGAGATAATACAAAGGGTTTCTTTCCTTCTGGTAGATATATTTCACCTGGAACAAACTTTGTACTACCATCCTCCTGCATGGCTTCCTTTACAATATCATGAATACGAACAAGCACATATCCGTCATTATACATTGATTCCATCATGTTCTTAAATTCAGTAACTGTAGTCATGTACATATTATAGCCTACAGTATCATAGTCCCCATCAAAGGCCTTTGAATTATCCGCTATTAAGGAGTGGAAAAACACATGGTTAAACTGAGTAGGAGAGGTATAAGAGCCTCCATATAATAGAAGGGCATCCTTTTGGGCTATTAACTTATCAATTGCAGATTTAAGAACAGGATAAACATCATATCCACCCTCAGGTCCCTGATAGGCTTTTATCATTTCAATTGCCCCATCGTAATCATAACCAATAGTAAGCTTTTCTGCCTCCGCAATTAGATTTTCTCTTTCTTCATTCTCCCTTTTTATTCTTTCTTGTTCCAATTTTGCTTCTAGCTCTTCAGGAGATAATTTTTCCTCCTCATTATCCTTATTATCAACAACTGGTGTTGGACTATTTTGGTCTGTTATTTTATCATTGCCATTATGCCTGTTTTTAAAATTACTGTATATAAGGAAAGAGCCAATCAGTATTACGATTAGCACGATCTCAAGTACAATTATCCCTCTTAGCTTCCGACTTTTTCTACGATTTATATTAGCTTGTATATTTCCTGAGCTTTGATTATTTTTTCTTTCTTTCCTTTTTTCCATAACTTACTCCTCGCTATTGTATATTTTATGTCCATCCACTCTATGTATTTATTATATCATGAACAAAGAACATGTTCATGATCTTGGCACTACACTCGAAATCGCAAGCAAGCTTGCATTTCTCATTCCGTTTTTAGTATAATACAAAATATGTTTTAAGATACAAGTATACTCTGTTAATACTATGTAAATAATATACTACTTTTTAATCCTATTAGCTATGAAAACATATTTTTATTATAAAACATTAAGGGCTATTATTAAGTGTAACACATTTTCACAAAACATATATGGCAAATATCTTACAAAAATGTTAATTAAGTTTCAAAAAAACAGGCTACCCACTAAAATATGAGGCAGCCCATTGCATTACTTACTTGTTAGATATTTTTCTATATTCTCCATTGCTTCCTTTTCATCGGGACCATCTGCTTCTACTATTACTGTTTCTCCAGAAGCTATACCCAAACTCATCATGCCCATTATGCTCTTAGCGTTTACCCGCTTTTCTTCGCTTACGACATGAATGCTACACTCATACTGACTTGCAACCTGAACCAATAAAGCTACTGGTCTGGCCTCAAGGCCATTTGGAATTTTAATTAGAATTTGTTTAGTTATCATGAATTTTCTCCTCCTTATGCTCCCGTATATGGTCGGCTATCATACTTAGTTTGCGCAATCTATGGTTAACTCCAGACTTCCCAATTGAGGGTATTAGCATTGTCCCCAGCTCTTTAAGAGAAGCTTCTGGATGCTCTACTCGCAATCTTGCAACATCCTCCAACCCTTCAGCTAAATTTGTAAAACCAATTGTATCTCGAATATATATAATATCCTCAATCTGCTTAGTTGCTGCAGCCACTGTCTTACTAATGTTAGCAGCTTCGCAATTAACTTGACGATTAACATTGTTTCGTACATCTTTTAATATTCTGACATTCTCCAAATTCATTAATGCAACATGGGCTTCCATAACATTTAATAGGTCAACTATTTGTGCCCCTTCCTTTATGTATACCACATAATTTTTCTTACGAGTAACTATTTTTGCATCAATAGAAAATGTGCCAATAATCTCTTGAAGTTGCTGGGCCTTATCCATCTCAGCCAAGACAATCTCCAAGTGGTAAGCCTTTTTGGGATCACTCATTGAGCCTGATGTAATAAAAGCCCCTCTGATAAATGCCCGTTTACAGCATACATTCTGAACCACTAGATTGCTGGATTTGTTGAATACAGCGTTCCTACCTTTGCTAGCTTCAGACAGTGTATCTGTTGATATCTTTACCCCTTTTAAAATCCTATCAATATTCTCTTCATCTCTTACTAGAATACTGAATATTTTGTTGGATTTTCTATTAGAATAGGTTTTTATGGATATATCCATACTTATATTAAATGTTTTTCTTATTAATGTAAAGTATTTTCTAGCAACAGCAATATTTTCAGTGGTAAAACGTAGAATTCTCCTCGAATCTTGTCTGGTCAAATGGCCTCCCAAGGAAAGCATTGCTGAAAGTTCTGCCAGCCTGCAGTGTCTAGCAGGACTTAATTGTTTAGAAATCTCATCCTTTACTTCTTGTGAAAATGACTTGACCAACTCAATCATCCTTTTCTATATCTCTATGTTCAGTTTTTAATCCGTATTCCGAGCTCTTCTTCATTCTTTTTTCCAGCTCTCTCACCAGAGTAACAGAACGATGTTTACCGCCAGTACAACCTATACTTATAACCAACTGGTTTTTACCCTCTGATATATAATATGGTACTAAAAATGTAATCATATCCTCTAATTTGTCTAAAAATCGACCTGCTGAATCACAGGACATAACATAATTTCTTACCTCTTTATCATGCCCAGTCTTTTTCTTAAGCTCAGTTTCATAAAAAGGATTGGGAAGAAATCGAACATCAAAAACAAGATCTGAGTCAATTGGTATCCCATATTTAAAACCAAAGGAAAGTATAGTAATATAAAAATTGTTGAATTTCTCATCGTTAATATAGATTTTATTAATCTGAGCTTTTAACTCTCGAATCAACAGCTTGCTAGTATCAATAATTACATCTGCTTTTTTTCTTAAGAAATCTAGCTCCTTCCGTTCTAGCTCAATCCCTTTATCAACCCGTCCAGTCCCTGAAAGGGGGTGTGTTCTTCTCGTTTCTTTAAAACGCTTTATAAGTACCTCTTGAGCGCAGTCAAGATAAAGGATCTCATAAGGGAAGTTGGACTCTTTCATTCCATTTAAGACATCATCAAGCTCCTTTAAAGCTATGCCACTCCTTACATCAAGCCCCAATGCCACTTCATTTAGGTCTCCCTTGGAAATAAAATTAACAAATTCCTTGACCAGTTGAATTGGCATATTATCTACGCAGAAATATCCTGCATCCTCTAACATCTTTAAAACAGAACTTTTGCCTGCTCCAGACATACCTGTAACTATAACAAATCTCATTTTTCCCTATGCCTCTCTAAAATTCTCCTAAGAAACGAACCTCAGGTTCCAAGGTGACATCAAATCTTTCGTAGACAACTCTAATAACTTCCTGAATCAATGAAGCATAATCCTTAGCTGTAGCATTATCCTTATTAATCAAAAAGCCACAGTGTTTATCAGATACCGCTGCCCCACCTATCTGGAACCCACCTAAACCTGCATCGGATATAAGCTTACCTGCAAAATATCCATCTGGTCTTTTAAATGTACTTCCAGCACTATATTTATCTAAGGGCTGCTTTTCTCGTCTCCTGCGATTTAACTCCTGCATCTTTCCGAATATATCTTCCTGATTACCTTTATCAAATTTCATAGTAGCTTCAAGTAATATATAATCTTTTTTCTGAAGGATACTAGTCCTATATCCTAATTCCAGTTCGTCCTTAGATAAGATATATATTTCACCATCCAAATCCATAACCCTTGCACTGACAAGACACTGTACCATTTCTCCATCATAGGCTCCTGCATTCATATAAACAGCTCCCCCAAGTGTCCCAGGTATACCAGAAGCAAATTCAAACCCTGTTAGACTCTCTTTGGCAATTGCATTGGCCAGCTTGGAGAGTAGTATTCCCCCTTGAGCAGTAACGGTACCATCCTTGCTTATGGATACCTGTGAGAAATTATCTCCTATCTTCATGATTAAGCCACGGTAACCATCATCTGATACTAATAAATTGCTTCCATTACCCATAATATAATACGGCATATTAGAAGACTTACATAGATCAATGACTTTCATGATCTCATCTACTGAACTAGGAGCTACAAAGTAGTCTGCTGGACCTCCTATATGGAGAGTCGTATGATTCTCCATAGGCTCCTTCATATAGACCTGACCCTTCTTTAATATATCTTTTAATTTATTATTAAATACATCTTCCAAAATGACCTCCTGGAAACCTATAACTTACTAATATTATACGCTTCTTATTTCCTTGATAGTATCATTCTTGCACTACCGTATATACCAGCATCATTACCTAGGGTTGCCAGCTTAAATTCTTTATTTCTTAATGTCTTCATAACATACTTATTATAATGCTTCTTGATCGTCTCAGTAAGGATGTCTCCTGCTTTGGATACACCACCACCAATTACAAAGGCTTCAGGGTCAACAACCTGAGATACATGACCAAATGCTCTTCCCAAATAGTCGCATGCTTCATCTACAACTCGAAGGGCCAAGGCATCTCCTTTTTTTGCACAATCAAAGACTGTTTTGGCGCTTATTTCTGGGAAATCACGAAGGGCTGAGGCCTCATCAGTGTCCTTTAACAGATTATTAGCCATTCTAACTATACCTGTGGCAGAAGCATATTGCTCCAAGCATCCACACTTGCCACAACCGCAAGTAGCTGTTTCTTCATCATTGAGATGGATGTGGCCAATCTCACCTGCTGCACCCTTACTACCAGCAACAACTTTGTTGTTAATGATTATTCCGCCACCTACGCCGGTTCCAAGAGTCGCAAGAACCATACTACTATATCCCATGCCACCACCTTGCCATTGCTCTCCCAGTGCAGCAACATTGGCATCATTAGCAGCTTTTATTAACAAACCAGTGCGAGCCCCTAGAATTTTTTCTATATTAAAATAGCCATAACCTAAGTTAGCCAACTCCAGAACCTCTCCATCATCAGTAACTGGGCCCGGTATTCCAACCCCAATTCCCAATACATTGTCCTTAGAGAGTTTAAGCTCTTCGATCTTATTATTAACGAAGTCACCGACATCTTCAACAATGTCCTTACCTTGTTCTGTCTTTCTAGTAGGGAATGTCCAATTATCTATTAACTTGCCTTCCTCACTAAACAATCCAACCTTTACACCGGTTCCCCCGATATCTACTCCAAAACATACTTTTTCCATTATCTCTCTTACCTTTCTACTTTTTTATCTTCTATATATCTTGATTTTTTTCCTTTTTCATACTATTGGTGACTCTATTATATAGCTCTTGTGCAGCATTATAACCCATCTTCTTTTGACGATAGTTAACTGCAGCAGACTCACATATTATAGCCAGATTTCTTCCTGGACGAATTGGTATAGAATGACATACCACCTTGTTTCCTAAAAATTCAATATATTGCTCCTCTAATCCCATACGGTCATATTGCTTGTCTTTCTGCCATTCCTCCAGTTTAATTACCAAATCAATAGACTGGGTGTTCTTAACACTTTCAACACCGAATAGAGTTTTAACATCAATAATTCCGATTCCTCTAAGTTCGATAAAATGTCTTGTAATATCAGGGGAAGTACCAATCAGGGTTTCATCACTTACCTTTTTGATTTCTACAACATCATCTGTAACAAGGCGATGACCACGTTTTATAAGCTCTAAGGCAGCCTCACTTTTACCAATGCCACTTTCACCCATTATTAAAATACCCTCACCATAGACGTCCACAAGCCCTCCATGAATAGTAATTCTAGGAGCCAGCTCTACATTTAGCCAGCGAATAACTTCCGCCATAAAGGATGAGGTTGTTTTTGAGGTTCTTAATATTGGAATAGCCTTTTCTGTAGCGATTTTAATTACCCTATCACTCACTTCTATGCTTCTACTAAATACTATACAAGGAACTTTATAATCCATTAATCTACTTAGATTTTCAAAACCTATCTCTTTGTTCCTCTGAACATAGGCGTTTTCTACATATCCAATAACCTGTACTCGTTGAGAATCAAAATGATCAAAGAACCCTGCTAGCTGAAGTGCTGGTCGGTTAACATCTGGCTGAGATATCTTAATACTACTAAGTTCAATATCTGGAGTTAGGTTCTCTAAACTCATTTTCTCAATCATACTACTGAGACTTACTGTATACATCCAATCATCCTCTCTTTGTCCAACTTAATTTTATCTTCATTTTAACATAAGTGTCCAATCACTGTAAATGATGTTTACACATTAATGTTCACACCCACTTCTAGACAGCGCTGTACTTTTGATAAATGTTATCGAAGCGGAGACGCTTTCGCTTAGTTCCATTACGTAGCGGTATATAAGGCTCTAGAATACAGAGCCTAAATACCGACGAATGGAAATACTCCTTTTCGATGAACATTTATCTAAAGCACATAATAAAGTTTATAGCTGGGTGTGAATCTTAATAATATAGCTTCTCTATGGCGATTTTCAATCCCCATGGAAGAAGCGGTATACTTCTTCTGCTGCCTGTTGGTTCATGGATGGAACCTGTGCAAGCTCTTCAACCTCTGCACTAGATATCCGCTCCAATGACTGGAAATACTTCATAAGAGCTCTTCTTCTTGTAGGTCCAATTCCTTTAATATCATCTAGAATGGATCTGACCTGGGTTTTATTTCGTAGAGATCTATGATATTCAATAGCGAACCTATGGGTCTCATCTTGTATTCTAGTAATTAGTCGGAATAATTCGCTGCTCCTGTCAATTGGTAGCTCCCTATTCTTATAGTAAAGTCCTCTCGTTCTATGATTATCATCCTTTACCATACCACATACAGGAATATCAAGATCCAATTCAGAAAGCACTTGCAAGGCGACTCCTACTTGACCCTTGCCACCATCCATTAGGATTAAATCAGGGTATTTGGTAAAGCTTCCCCATTCTGCATTTAGATTCTTTTTCTTGATTTCCTCTAGCTCTCTTTGACCATGGGTAAACCTCCTAGTAAGTACTTCATACATTGAGGCATAGTCGTCTGGTCCTTTGACAGTCTTTATCTTAAACTTTCTGTAGTCTGCTTTCTTTGGTTTCCCTTTTTCGTATACTACCATAGAACCTACAGATTGAAATCCCGCCGTATTGGATATATCAAAGGATTCTATCCTATCTATCATAGGTAAATCTAGATACTCTGCTAATTCCTTAAGTGCACCAGTGGTTTTAGCCTCTATACGTTTAAGCTTATCCATATCCTGATCAATAATCAACTGAGCATTCTTCCCTGCTAGCTCCACCAATTTCTCTTTTTCACCCTTTTGTGGAACCTTAATAAGAACCTTTTGCCCTTTTTTTCTACTAAGCCACTGGGTAATTAATTCTTCTTCATCTGGTTGAGCACTTAAATATATTTCTTTAGGCATATGAGGGGTTCCTGCATAAAATTGCTTTATGAAGCTGGACATTACTTGTCCATCACTTTCCCCTTCAACACCTGTAACATGATAATTGTCTCTTCCGATTAACTTACCGCCTCGAATAAAAAATGTCTGAAATACCGCTTCGTCTTTATTCCTAGCAAATGCAATTATATCTCTATCAATTTGATCAGTATTAGTTATCTTCTGTTTATTAGCTATTATCTTCACATTGCCTAGAAGGTCTCTAAGCTCTGCAGCTCTTTCGAATTCCATTCTCTCTGAAGCCCTAATCATATCCTCTTCAAGCATATTAACCACAGGTGAATAATTACCACCTAGAAACTCAATTACTTGATCAATATTTTTCTTATAGTCCTCCTGGGATATATATCCTTGACAGGGAGCATCGCACTGTCCCATATGATAATATAAGCATGGCCTTTCTTTACCAATATCTCTTGGTAGATTTCTATTACATGTCCGTATTTTATATAATTTTCTTAACAGCTCCATTATATCCTTAACAGCATTAACACTGGTGTAAGGTCCAAAATACTTTGCTTTATCCTTCTTTAGTTGCCTAGCAAATAAAACCCTAGGATAGGCTTCATTGACTGTCACTTTAATATATGGATAAGTCTTGTCATCCTTTAGCATGGTGTTGTATTTAGGTCTATGTTCTTTGATAAGATTGCACTCCAAAACCAATGCTTCTAATTCAGAATCAGTAATTATATATTCAAAATGATCAATACGTTCAACCATACTTACGATTTTAGGAGTAAGGTTTCGACTACTTTGAAAATATTGACGTACACGATTTCTAAGACTTATGGCTTTACCAACATATATGATTACACCTTGACTATCCCGCATAATATATACTCCGGGCTTAGGAGGAAGCTTTTTTAATTCTTCTTCTATATCAAATAAATCTGACATCAAAAACTCCGTTCTAAAACAACTTGATTATCACATCGATTATAGCATATAAAGACGAAATGGGGAACAAAGATAATGAAAATCTGATGGTAAAAGGACGAAGTAGGGTATACAGTATATGCTTGGCTGCCGCGGATGCGAAGCTTCCTTTCCCGTTGGCCGGTCGACGCCAAGGATATAATATATACCTTCCTTCTGGTTATTGAATAAATTTAGATTAATTCATGTTATGATTCTGGTTTGAAGCTTAAATATTAATGACGATTACATGATTAATAAATTTTTATTATAGATTTGATTCATAATCAACGTTCTATTATTTACACGAGCCTTTACTAGTCAATAGTAAAGGCTCATATGAATTAATGATTATTTTATTCTTCTGTCTCTTTGTCTTTTGGATGGTCAGTTGTTTCAACTTGGTTAACTCTTGTACCCTCTTCAAGATCTATTTTGAGCTCTATTGCTTCTTCTTGAGGAGGAGTATTGGCTTTATCATCTGCATCCTT
>DUNS01000280.1 GCA_012839235.1 Clostridiales bacterium | reverse complement strand
TGTAAAAAGGGTGGAGCTACACGCTCATACTCAGATGAGTGATATGGACTCTGTTGTTGATGTTAAGAAGATGGTGAAGAGGGCTATTAATTGGGGGCACAAGGCTATTGCAATAACTGATCACGGAGTAGTCCAATCATTCCCTGAGGCAAACAATGCTATTAGTCCTTGGAATTTCTCAAGTGAAGAAGATAAGCAAAGGGCCAAAGATTTTAAGATAATCTACGGTATGGAGGCATATCTTGTGGATGATGTCCAAGAGATTGTAGTAGGTGGCAAGGGTCAAAGCCTTATGGATTCCTTTGTGATTTTTGACATAGAGACAACAGGCTTTAGTGCTATTAATGATAAGATAATTGAAATTGGTGCTGTGAAAATTAAGAGTGGAGAGATTGTAGATAGATATAGTACATTCGTAAATCCGCAGGTTCCAATCCCTTATGAAATAGAACAACTTACTGGTATAAGGGATGATATGGTTATAGATGCTCCATTAATTGAATCAATTCTACCAGAATTCCTCGACTTTTGTCATGGTAGTGGATTAGTTGCTCACAACGCTTCCTTTGATGTGGGATTTATTGATCATAATGCTAAGAAGCTGGGAATAAGTACTGACTTTACTGTGATTGATACTGTTTCCTTATCTAGACTATTACTCCCTGAGCTTAGTAGATATAGGCTTAATAATGTGGCTAAAGCCCTCAAGGTTTCCTTAGAGAATCATCATAGAGCAGTTGATGACGCTGAAGCAACAGCAGAAATATTTATTAAGCTATGCGACATGCTAAAGGAAAAAGGAATTTCTAATGTAGATGAAATAGATACCCTAGGGGAGCTTTCTAATGAAGCTATAAGAAAGTTGCCGGCTTATCATGCCATAATTCTATGTACTAACGATATCGGAAGAATAAATCTCTATAAGATGGTTTCCTTATCCCATATTGAGTACTATAATAAGCGTCCCAAGATTCCAAAGAGCCTACTTAACCAGTGCAGGGAAGGCATTCTCCTTGGAACTGCCTGTGAAGCAGGGGAATTATTTAGAGCCATAGTAGGTAATAAATCTAGAGAATACATAAGTAAGCTGGTTAATTATTATGATTACCTAGAGATACAGCCCTTATGTAATAATGAGTTTATGCTTAGAAGTGATAAAGGTAGTGGAAGAGAAGTAAATTCCATGGAGGATTTGATAAATATCAATAAGAAAATAGTGGCCCTGGGTGAGGAGTATAATAAACCAGTGGTTGCTACTTGTGATGTTCATTTTCTAGATCCTGAGGATGTTATATACAGGCAGATTATCCTTGCGGGTAAGGGATTTAAAGATACTGATGAGATGGCTGGTCTATACCTAAGAACAACTGAAGAGATGCTTAAGGAGTTTATGTATCTTGGAAGTGAAAAGGCAGAAGAGGTTGTAATTACCAATACTAATCTAATAGCTGATAAAATAGAAAAGATATCCCCAGTAAGACCTGATAAATGTCCCCCTGTGATTGAGAAATCCGATGAGGAGCTAAGAAATATATGCTATGAGAAGGCCCATTCTATGTATGGGAATCCTTTGCCAAAGCCAGTCCAGGAAAGGCTTGAGCATGAGCTTAACTCTATTATTAGTAATGGATTTGCAGTTATGTATATTATATCACAAAAGCTAGTGTGGAAATCTAATGAAGATGGATACCTAGTGGGTTCCCGTGGTTCAGTTGGTTCGTCTTTCGTTGCGACAATGTCAGGTATTACAGAGGTTAATCCCTTGGCACCTCATTATTATTGTCCAAAATGCTATTATTCTGATTTTGATTCAGAGGAAGTAAAGAAATATGTTGGTAGCTCTGGATGTGATATGCCAGATAAGGAATGTCCATCATGTGGTGAGCAATTGGCAAAGGATGGCCATGATATTCCATTTGAAACCTTCCTTGGATTTAACGGAGACAAGGAACCTGATATTGACCTTAACTTTTCAGGAGAATATCAAAGTAGGGCCCATGATTATACTGAAGAGATATTTGGTAAGGGACAGACATTTAGAGCTGGAACCATAGGTACTCTTGCAGAGAAAACAGCCTTTGGATATGTTAAGAACTACTTTGAAGAAAGAGGGATACATAAGAGAAATGTGGAAATAGACAGAATTATACAGGGTTGTGTTGGTGTTCGACGGACTACAGGTCAGCATCCCGGTGGTATAGTTGTTCTTCCCCATGGGGAGAATATATATTCATTTACCCCAGTTCAACGACCTGCCAATGATATGACCACCTCCACAATAACCACCCATTTTGATTATCATTCTATTGACCATAACCTGCTCAAGCTTGATATTCTGGGTCATGATGATCCTACCATGATTCGTATGATGGAGGACCTTACCGGGGTTGATGCCCAGACCATACGATTTGACGACGAGAAAGTACTATCCTTGTTCAAGGATCAGAAGGCACTAGGTTTGTCTGCAGGAGATGTGGAGGGCTGTGAGCTGGGATGTCTTGGAATTCCTGAGTTTGGTACTGATTTTGTTATGCAGATGGTTAAGGATACCAAGCCTAAGTCCTTCTCCGACTTGGTTAGAATATCTGGTCTATCCCATGGTACTGACGTATGGCTTAATAATGCTCAAACCTTGATAGAAGAGGGTAAATGTACCCTTTCAACAGCTATCTGTACCCGTGACGATATCATGACCTATCTCATTAATACTGGTGTAGAGCCAGGTCAAGCATTTAAAATAATGGAGAGCGTTCGAAAGGGCAAGGGACTTACATCTGATATGGAAGAGGCCATGGTAGCAGCTGGGGTACCTGATTGGTATATCTGGTCCTGTAAACAGATTAAATACATGTTCCCAAAAGCCCATGCAGCTGCCTATGTTATGATGGCCTTCCGTATAGCATACTTTAAGGTCTATCATCCTTTGGCTTATTATGCAGCATACTTTAGTATTCGTGCTTCAGCATTTAACTATGAATTAATGTGTCTTGGTAGGCAAAGGCTTGAGGAACATATGGCTGATTACAAAAGAAGAAGTAACGAGCTAACCAAGAAAGAACAGGACACATATAGAGATATGAGAATTGTCCAGGAGATGTATGCAAGAGGCTTTGAGTTTATGCCTATAGATGTATATAGAGCTAAGGCTCACCACTTCCAGATCATTGATGGGAAGCTTATGCCATCCTTTAGTAGCCTAGACGGGCTAGGAGATAAGGCGGCAGATGCAGTGGTGGAGGCTGCTAAGAAAGGTAAATTCTTATCAAGGGATGACTTTAAGATTAGAAGCAAGGTAAGTTCAACAGTTGTTGATAATATGGCTAAGATGGGGCTTCTTGGTGATCTTCCTTTGTCTAATCAAATGTCAATACTAGATTACTTAAATGGATGACTAGTGTGTGAATTGCAAAAACAATTTAAAAAACTTTAAAAAAGGACTTGCATTTTGTTTTAAGATGGTATATGATAATATCTGTTCTTACGGCTCGTTGGTCAAGGGGTCAAGACGCCGCCCTCTCACGGCGGAATCACGGGTTCGATTCCCGTACGAGCTGTTATAAAGCATTAGCAAGGAGAAAAGCCACTTTCAGAATTTGAAGGTGGCTTTTCTAGTCTAAGAATATAATTTTCTACGGATTTTCAAAACATTAGATTTCTTTATTAATTAATCTTGTTGAGTGAACAAATGTAAAGTGATACAATAACATTTGAAAATTACTATGAAGAGGAGAATAACCATGATAGAACAAGATAATCTGTTACATTTGCAAAATGGAAGTGACGTGAGGGGTATTGCATTGTCTGGTGTTAAAGGTGAGGAAGTAAACTTGACTCCTGATATTGCTAGAAGAATTGCAGCGTCCTTTGGAGAATATATAGCTAAAAAATATAAGAAACCCTTAGATGAACTTAGAATTGGGGTTGGACATGATTCTAGATTATCAGCAGAGGATCTTAAAAATGGTGTAATCTCAGGACTTTTATCCCTAGGATGTAAGGTTTATGATTGTGGACTTAGCTCTACTCCTTCTATGTTCATGGGAATAGTTTTGGAAGAAACCCATTTTGATGGTTCTATTATGATAACAGCAAGCCATCTACCTTTTAATAGAAATGGTCTGAAGTTCTTTGATAGGGATGGTGGACTTAACAGTAAGGATATTAAGGATATATTATCATTTGCATCAAAACTGCCATCTGATGAAGGTAAGATTGAAAGACTTCAGGGGAGTGCTGACAGAATAGATTTAATTAATTATTACAGTGAGTTTTTGGTAGATAAGATTAGAGAGGGAGTTAAAAGTCAGGATTATGATAGACCTCTTAAGGGGCTTAAAATTGTTGTAGATGCTGGTAATGGCTCCGGTGGTTTCTTTGTAGATAAGGTACTAAAGCCATTAGGTGCTGATACCAGTGGTAGCCAGTTTTTAGATCCAGATGGAAGCTTTCCAAATCATATACCTAATCCCGAGAACAAGGAAGCAATGGAATCCATTAGTAAGGCAACAATAGATAATAATGCAGATCTTGGTATTATATTTGATACGGATGTGGACCGGGCAGCAGTAGTATTTGCAAGTGGTGAAGAGGTTAACCGTGATAGGTTGATTGGACTGACAGCGGCTATTATCTCTAAATATCATCCTAATACAACAGTTGTTACTGACTCTGTAACCTCAGATCATCTAACTGATTTTATTGAAAATGAATTATCTATGAAGCATCATAGATTTAAAAGAGGTTATAAGAATGTTATTAATGAAGCTATAAAGCTTAATAAAGAAGGAAATGAAACTCATATTGCAATTGAAACCTCAGGACATTGTGCCTTTAAAGAAAATTACTTTCAAGATGATGGAGCCTATCTGGTTGTGAAGATACTTATCGAAACCGCAATATGTAGAAATCAAGGTAAGAGCATTGAAGCACTGATAAAGGATCTGAAGGAGCCCAAGGAAAGTAAAGAATATCGTTTGAATATTACTGCTGAGGATTTTAAGGCCTATGGAGATAATGTTCTAAAGAGCTTTGAGGAATTTTCAAGCACTCAAGCTGGATTTTATCCAGTTCCTAATAACTTTGAAGGAATACGTGTGTCTTTCCATGACCCGGAGGTTACGGGCTGGTTGTTACTACGTATGTCACTACATGATCCTATTATGCCTATGAATATCGAAAGCGATACAGTTGGGGGAGTAGATATAATTATAAAACGCTTGCTTCCATTTATGGAGCAACAAGGGCAGCTAGATTTATCAAGTTTAAGATAAGATGATAAGAAGGTCAAAAACTAAGGTATAAAAATCCTTGGCTAATTTGTATTATTTCTGCAAATTAGCCAAGGATTTTTGTCGAAATAGTTTTTGACTTTCTTATTAAGTTGTTAGTTTATGTTTGGGAATAACAAAGTGTAATTGGGTGCTAAACATTGATTTTTGAATTGTAAAAAATTATATATGAAATTAAAACAATTTGTCCTTGACATCATTCTTTTTATGTAGTAAGATAAGTCTCGTTGCTGAAAAAACAGCAGAACATTAGAGAAGGGCCTTAGTTCTTCACTAGAAAAAAGTAATAATGAATTGTAAGTAATTGCATAAAAAATTAAAACAATTTCTACTTGACTTCTTTCTACTGATGTAGTACAATGAATATTGTCGCTGACACGAGAGAAAAATCTCGGCAAGAGCGATGAATATGAACCTTGATAATTGAACAGTGAAACAACCCTGAAATTCTAAAAAATTGGAGTAGCACATGATACTTCAAAATAGATTTTCAAATTATGAACAACCTAAAAACAGTAAATGATAAC
>DUNS01000030.1 GCA_012839235.1 Clostridiales bacterium | reverse complement strand
AGAAAAACCATTTCAAACTTCATTACACCGTGCTTCTGCACTTCCTGCATAAGCTTGGCAAGTATCATAGAGTCCTTACCACCAGATATACATACAGCTATCTTGTCCCCTTCATTAATCAGCTTATATTCATTAACGCCCTTTATGAATTTCTTCCATAAGGACTTACGATATTTAGTTATAATACTACGTTCAATTTGTTGATATCTTTCCATTCTAATACACATGCCTTTCTTCCGTGTGAACGAAGTTCACACTAACCTGACAAACCTTGATTTTTGAATCACTTATCTTAAACCACATAATTATAATTATAATTTCCTTGTATGTCAATGAATAAAGAAAAGCTCAGTAAAGTTGAGCTTTGGAATATCCTTATCATAAAAATTCCACCAAAAAATACTGTATACTCACAAAATCATAAGTATACAGTATTCCATCAACAATCTGGGTTCTATATGTTCTTTAGATGATCAAAGTCATTCTGAATTGCATCCCATACTGGCTTATCATATTCTTCATGCTCAAGAACAAAGTGTTTAGCATATTGTGCAGCTTCTTTGATCTTCTTAAAATCAAGGATTCCGTCCCCTGCATCTACATTAGCCTTTTTATCATCAATCTGCTTAATGTGGATTAGCTCAACTCGCTTACCCCATTTTTTAATATATTCAATAGGGTCAACTCCTGCATAAGCTATCCAGAATACATCTAGCTCTAATACCACATCTTCATCTGTTAGCTCAGCAAGTAGGTCAAGAGCATACTTACCATTGATTTTTGTAAATTCATGGGCATGGTTGTGATAGCCTACCTTGATTCCTTCCTTAGCAGCCCTTTTAGCTGCTTTGTTAAGAACATTGGCCAGATGCTCTATCTCTTCCATAGTATCTACCTTTGCATATGGACATATGATATACTTGGAGCCAATTGCTTTATTGTATTCAAGATCAGCCTCAAAGCCTTCCTCAAAAACTGATAGTCCACTATGAGTGCCTACAGAATATAGTCCGCTTTCTTTTAATAGCTGTACCTGTTCATCAGCACTTAAGCCTCCATATCCAGCAAACTCCACACCTTTAAAACCAATCTCTCCAACCCGTTTAACTGAACTTGCAAAATCTTTTTGTGTCTCACTATTTATCGAATAAAGCTGTAATGAAATATCCATATTAACCAACCTTTCTTCTTACTCTAATCTCCTATACTTCTTCCTTTTTACCACTATTGTAAGATTTATAAGCAGCTTCCATCATCCTAGTCAACATTATTGCATCTTCAATACCAAAGGTAACATTATCATCAGCACTCTCACCATTAACCCACTGAATTAATGGAGATGGAAGCTCCTGTGGAAGTTCCCCAGCAACAACCCATTTACCCTCTGTTTCATCCGTTGCATAGGTCACACCATCACGAATTAATAGAGCACCTTTAGTTCCACTTAACTCTAGTGTTGCAGGATTATACTTAGATACAAAGCCTGTCTCAGATACACCAATAGCGCCATCCTCAAATTCAATAACTGATACAGCATTATCTTCAACCTGGCGGCCTGTTATATTAGTAAATGTAGATTGAACCGTCTGTGGTTCTCCTAGAAGCCATTGAAGTAGATACATGGGATGTGCCCCAAGGTCAATCATAGCTCCACCACCACACTGTTCCTTATCATAAAAATGCTCTGGAAGCCAGTTTGCAATACTTCCGCTGTGGACATTACGCATTCTTCCATAGGTGATACGCCCTAGCTTTCCACTTTGAACCATCTGTTTAGCAAATAAAAACTCCGGTTCACATTTCTTAACCAAGGATAAGGTAAGGTCTGCTCCCTTGTT
>DUNS01000279.1 GCA_012839235.1 Clostridiales bacterium | reverse complement strand
GGTACAGGTAGAACTCTTCACCCAGATAATATGGCAGCAGGTCCTGCTTCCTATGGAATGACTGATACAATGGGTAGAATGCACTCTGACGCTCAGTTTGCAGGTTCTTCATCAGTTCCAGCTCACGTTGAGATGATGGGTCTTATCGGAATGGGTAACAACCCAATGGTTGGAGCAACTGTGAGTGTTGCGGTAAGTATCCAGCAGGCTGCTGAAGCAAATCGTTTCTAGGAAACGATTGAAAGTTCTAGGAAGAGCTTGTAACTAATATATCAAAAACATGAATTTGTCACCGCTTTCTTAAGTGGGTGATAAGATGATAATACCCCTGGAATAAATCCAGGGGTATTTTTTATCTTAATATATTTTCTTGAATATTTACTGTATCAATTGATATTTTTTAAGTGCATGTATAAGGGTACGATATATTTATTCATTTCACATAACTTATTTGGATTATTATTCTCCTACCATACCATCACCGTCACGGTCGTCTATGTATTGGTATAGCCAGTGGTCCGAGTATATTGGCATCTTATATCCGGCGGCTTTAGCTTCAGCTATCGTTACTTTGCCGTTTCCATTGGTGTCAATTTTGGAGAGATCATTCTCCTCTTTGACCCCATCGGTTTTATTTGTCCTATTGGGTGCCTTCGTAGGAACCTGCGTCAAAGAAGCATTGACTTCATCCGGATTAACATTCTCAAATTCATCAACGATCTTGTTTCCTTTAAGCACATATTCGTATTTGTATTTAGAAGGTATCTGAGTTTTAGTATTTGGATATATAATTGTAGCAACAAAATCCTCACAACCTCCGGCATCACGAATTACTTTTTCCATATATGCCTGATCACCGTGTCTATTTAATACGCTGTTCTGTGGAGTAATATTATAAGCGTTAGATACTCCTCCAAGAGAATCAGCTATAACATGACCTTCGTCTAAATCTTCTCGTTCAGTTCCCGGTACTTTTGCTTCGTCATTATAATATCTTCCTGCAGAATTGACTGGTTCTGAATGTTCATCCTGCAGAACAATTTTATCTGCAATTACATAAACCAGTTGCCCGTATTCGTTTGTTAATGCCCAATATTCTCTATATCCAAACCCTATATCAACAGCTACATTAGGTTGCCTTTCACCTGATAGATTACCACCGTCAACCTCAATAATGTTATAAGTATTCCCGGCATAGTCTAAAGTTGTCTTATTTCTGATGTCGCTCTTAACTGGTTTTTTTGTTGGTTCGTTGATGGGCTCTTCAGTAGGGGCAGGTATTTTGGTTACATCCATTGAAGTATCAGTTGTAAATTCTGCCTGTGACTCAGTGATTATTGGTGTTATAGTTGTGGCATCATTATTTGGTTTGTTACTTGGTGCATCTTGTGTACATGCAATTAATGTAAAAACTAGTATAAGTATGACCAAAACACCTGTTATCTTCTTATTTCTCAATTCTTCATCTCCTTTGCGACCAACATTATATCATAAAAATATTATGTTGCCCCTGGAGGATAATTCCAATAAATTTCCGCCCTTAAAAGCTTCCCAGAAAAAAAGCGCTTGAGATTGATTGAATCCGAGCGCTTTTAGTATTGCTAGACTGTTGTATCAGTCAATTATATAATTAGTATAAAATAACTCATATCCATAGCATCCCTTACCAATTGCATTGCCTACGACGCTCTCCATGCCTACAACATTCATCACGTCTATTATCACGTCTATCATAACGTCTATCATCACGTCTATATTCACGTCTATCACGGTCATAACGCCTACCACATACATTACACCTAAAGCTCATATGTTTCACTCCTTATATAATATTGGAAAGTTATTTC
>DUNS01000278.1 GCA_012839235.1 Clostridiales bacterium | reverse complement strand
TATACAGAACATTTTATGTGACACGTATTTAGTCACAATAAAATGATATGTATAGCATGGATAAGTGCAACGTGAGCGAGAGAGTCGAAGACTATCGAGCTATTAATCTGCGTAAAGAGTCCATGTTATACAGAACATTTTATGTGACACGTATTTAGTCACAATAAAATGATATGTATAGCATGGATAAGTGCAACGTGAGTGAGAGAGTCGAAGACTATCGAGCTATTAATCTGCGTAAAGAGTCCATGTTATACAGAACATAACTAATCAGCAAGCTTAGACGAATGAGGTGAGATCTATGGATCAATTTTCTCATATAGACAAATCCTATGAAGAACGATTACAAGATGCTATATCAATGAGTTTTGCTGAGTTGGTGGAATTTAGGGATGAGACCACCGGTGGTCATCTTAAGAATACGACTGTATACTTTCGATTGCTCTTGGAAGAGGTTATAAAGCAGGAAGGCTATAAGGATTCCATAGATCCCTTGGATGTAAAGGATATGCTTAGGTCGGTTCCCCTTCATGATATAGGTAAAATCGGAATAAAAGACGATATTTTACACAAATCCTCACTGCTTAATAATCAAGAATATGAATCAATGAAAAAGCATACCATTTTAGGAAGGCAAGCTTTTGATAAAATAATAGCTCAAGTAGGGGAAACTAGATGGTTACTACTTGCTAGAAATATGGCATATTATCATCATGAGAACTGGGATGGGACTGGATACCCGGAAGGATTAAAGGGTGAGGAAATCCCCTTATACGTAAGGGTTCTATCTATTGCCGATGTCTATGATGCTCTAACCTCTTGGCGTTCCTACAAGGAACCCTATTCACACCATAGAGCTATTGAAATTATCAAAGAAGGTAAAGGCACAATATTTGATCCTGACTTGGTAGATTTACTTATTAAAATAAATGAACAATTTGAACAGGCACTCCATAGAAAGGATGCCTAGAGGATGAGAAAGGGAGTTATCAATGTCTTATACAGCCCTTTATAGAAAGTTTCGCCCTGATAATTTTGAAGATGTTAAGGGGCAGGAACATATTGTAACAACATTGAAAAATCAAATAGCAGGGGGAAGAATAGGTCATGCATACCTATTCTGTGGAACCCGAGGTACAGGAAAGACAACAGTAGCTAAGCTTTTAGCTAAGGCTGTCAACTGTGAGAACCCTATAGATAGTAATCCTTGCCATGAATGTAAGATGTGTAAAGGAATATCTGATGGTACCTCTATGAATGTCATTGAAATTGATGCAGCTTCAAATAATGGAGTTGACAATGTTCGTGAAATAGTTGAGGAGGTAAGATATTCACCTACGGAAGGAAAGTACAAGGTTTATATCATTGATGAGGTTCATATGCTTTCCACCGGTGCTTTTAATGCTCTTCTTAAGACTATAGAGGAGCCCCCATCTTATGTAATATTTATTCTGGCAACTACAGAAGTTCATAAGCTTCCAATAACTATTTTATCACGCTGCCAGCGCTATGATTTTAAACGGATTTCCATAAGTGAGATTGCTGGCAGATTAGATGAGCTTATGAAGATTGAGAATGTAGAGGTTGAGGAGAAAGCCCTTCGCTATGTTGCAAGAGCTGGGGATGGATCCATGCGTGATGCTTTAAGCTTGCTGGACCAATGTATATCCTTCTACATGGGAAAGAAGATAACCTACGATAATGTCCTCCAGGTTCTTGGAGCTGTTGATACACAGGTCTTTGGGCAAATGCTTAGATGCTTTAAGGAGCATGATGTTGCCGCCTGTATGAAGCTTCTTGGGGAAGTGGAAAATGGTGGTAGAGAGCTAGGGCAGTTTATCATTGACTTTATATGGTACCTAAGAAATCTTCTTCTACTTAAAAGCTCAGAGGATGTATCAGATATAATTATTGAGGTATCCTCAGAGAATATGGCTGCTTTACAAGAGGAAGCTAAGGGAATTGATGAAGATACAATTATAAGATATATTCGAATATTCTCTGAATTGACTAACCAAATTCGTTATGCTTCTAGAAAGAAAGTAGTTATTGAAATTGCTCTTATTAAGATATGTAAACCTGAGATGGAGACTGATTATTCATCTCTAATTGAAAGAATTAAGGTTCTTGAAGAAAAGCTGGAGCATGGTGTGGTTGTTAACAGCAGTATCCAACAGGTACCTAATAAGGAAGTTCCAGAAGCAGCTCCTGAAAGGCCTACCATTTTACCAGAAGCACTACCAGAGGATCTAAAGGAAGTAGCGAGAAATTGGCAGGCAGTTGTTTCTAAGGTAAAAGCTAAGTCACCACCCCTTGGAGATGCTCTGTCTAAGTCTACAATAAGCACAGAGGGTCAGGGGCTAGTCATAGTTGTAACCGATGAGCTTGACAAGCGACTGGTTGATGGTGAAGCACATATTCAGTTGATAAAAAACACCATTGCTTCTATAATAAATAAAGAAGTACAGATACAAACAAAATATCTAGATAAAACTAAGAATAATATTAATGAGGTACCAGATTTAACAAAGTTGATTAAAGTACCTATTGAGTATCAAGACTAATAGCACATTTGAAAGGAGATATAGATATGGCAAAAAGAGGTGGATTTCCAGGGGGAGGTATTCCTGGTAACATGAATAACTTAATGAAGCAAGCTCAGAGGATGCAGAAGCAGATGGAAGAAAAAACTAAGGAATTAGAAGATAAAGAATGGGAAGCTAGTGCTGGAGGCGGTGCAGTTACCGTTAAGGTTTCAGGAAAGAAGGAGATTTCTTC
>DUNS01000277.1 GCA_012839235.1 Clostridiales bacterium | reverse complement strand
TTTCTATACGGCATGAACATGATGGGGGATGGTCTTCAAAAATCCGCCGGGAACAAGATGAAACGATTGCTAGGATATCTAACTAATAATCGCCTAGTAGCGGTTCTTGTAGGAACTGTAGTAACAGGTATTATTCAAAGTTCATCTGCAACAACTGTTATGGTTGTAGGATTTGTTAATGCAGGTATAATGAACCTAAGTCAAGCTGTTGGTGTTATTATGGGTGCCAATATTGGAACAACTGTAACGGCATGGTTAGTATCCATGAATGAATGGGGATCCATTTTTAAGCCAGATTTCTTTGCTCCTGTTCTAGTGGCAATTGGTGCATTTGTAATATTGATGTCTAAAAACCAAAAAAAGAGAGATTTTGCTGAAATTTTAATTGGATTTGGAATCCTTTTTATAGGTTTGAATTTTATGTCTGGTGTTATTAAGCCATATAGTAATTCCCCGGTGTTCGTTAATGCATTCAAGGTTTTGGGAAGCAATCCTCTACTTGGGGTACTAGTTGGTGCTATAGTGACTGCAATCATCCAAAGTTCATCCGCTTCTGTAGGAATACTACAGACTCTAGCTATGTCAAGTCCAGTAACATGGAGTTCAGCAATATTTATCACCCTTGGACAGAACATAGGAACTTGTATAACTGCGCTATTATCAGGTGTTGGTGCTAATAGAACAGCTAAACGTGCGGCTATTATTCACTTGTCTTTTAATGTTATAGGTACAGTAATATTTGGAGCGTTAATGTATATCATTTTTAGAGTGAATCCTGCATTTTCACATAGTCAAATTAATAGTGTTGAGATTTCTATATTTCATACCATATTTAATCTATCTAATACTATAATTTTATTCCCATTTGCGAATTGGCTAGTTAAGCTATCTGGACTAATAATTCCAGATAGGGAAACAGAGCATGTTGTTGATGAAATAACTGTTACATTAAGACATCTGGATGATAGAATATTAGAGACTCCCTCCTTTGCTGTTGTAAATTCAATTAAAGAAGTTGTTCATATGGGGGAAATAACCTTAGAAAACCTTAGGGTTTCCATAGAGGCCTTACTTAAAAATGATGAAGAAAAAGCAAAAAAGGTTCTTGAGACTGAAAAAGTAATTGATGTTCTTCAAAAGATCATTACTGAATATCTGATTAAGATCAATAATTTATCACTTACAGAAAAACAGCATTATGTTGTCAATGACCTATTCTATACTCTTACTAATATAGAAAGAGTTGGTGATCATGCTGAAAACCTTGCAGACCTAGCTTTAGAGAAAATAAGAAAAGATATATATTTATCTGATGAAGCATATAAGGAGCTAGAGGATATATCCTATGCAGCTATAGATTCATTTGATTATGCTATTCGTGCTAGGGATACAGAGGAAGAGAATTATATTAGAGAAGTTGAAAAATTAGAGAAGAATGTGGATATACTAAAGGACAAGCTTAGGCAGCGTCATATTGACCGTTTGTCAATGGGAGTATGTACATCAGAAAACGGAGTTATCTTCATAGATGCATTAATTAACCTAGAAAGAGTATCAGACCATTCATTAAATATTGTTAATTATGTAGATAAGGAATTGAGGTTTTAATCTATCTATAAAATGCACAAAAACCTCATGGCCTTTTATTGAATATTAACATATTCATCATAAATTAATTTATTTGAATAAGCCCTTGATATTTTTTTGAAAATTAGGTAAAATTAATATGGATTGAGAAAATTTTGTCAATCCGGATTTTTGTTTTTTATTAAGACCTGTCCTTATGGCAGTGTATTATATAATAAATCTTAGGAGGAATGTATCATGGCAGTAAAAGTAGCAATTAATGGTTTTGGTAGAATTGGCCGTCTCGCTTTTAGAGAGATGTTTGGTGCAGATGGTTATGAAATCGTTGCAATAAACGATTTAACAGATGCTAAGATGTTAGCACATTTATTAAAATATGACTCAT
>DUNS01000276.1 GCA_012839235.1 Clostridiales bacterium | reverse complement strand
GATTAAATTATCTGATGAGGAATTCACATTCTACATTTAGTATGTAATCATAGCGGATACATATATTAATAAAGGAGAGGCATTGATGGATAACCAATTAGCAGTGATGATTATAGGTGTGATTATTGCTTTATCAAATATCATTATTATTATCTTACTAACAAGAATTATAAAGCTAATAAAAAATAATAAAGGAAATAAGCAGTACTTAAAGCCCAATCAAAACTCACAATTACAACCGACTCAAGTGGTACATAATCAAGAAATGTTTAAAGAAGAAAAGACGCCTGTACAAGTGGTTGCAGAGGATAAAATTATACAGCCAAGTATTAAAGAAAAAACCATGCATTTACAGTCAGAGGAGCCCCAGGATATAACAGAGACAGAACAAAAAGAAGTTAAACAGAATTTAGACCAGGAGGCTATGAAACCATCTAGCGGTGATATTGGTATGGTTTTTTGCAGAAAATGTGATCAACCCTATCTTTCTAACGAAAACTCGTGTCCAAAATGTAATACAAGTCGTTAGAACTCTCTATATAAATATATAGAAAATACTAATAAGAATTTATCAATAAAATAAGGGGATTAAGTATGACAGAAGCAAATCTTTATTCCATATTAGGTGTTAATGAAACAGCTACTATGGATGAAATAAAAAAAGCATATAGAAAACTAGCCAAGAAATACCACCCAGATATTAATCCGAATAATAATGAGACCGATCGAAAATTTAAACAAATTGGAGATGCTTATGAGATTTTAGGTGATGATAAGAAGAGGGCTGAGTATGACAAAAGGCTTCATAATATAGGTAAAAAGCAGACAAGGTCATCAAGCTATACTAATAATTCATCAAAAGTAAAAATGGATTTTATGAATTTTGGTACAAGCTTTGATGAGTATATAGAAAACTCATTAAAGAAAAAAGCAGCATCAAAACAAAAGAATAGGCAGACAGATTTCTCCCAGGTGGATGAGCAATTTGCTAACTTTTTTGGATTCAAGCCAAAGAAAAAAAGATAAGCGTATGAAGTTATTCATATTTTAATGTATTACAACCGCGATAACTAAAGAAAGGAAATATGATGTTTTAGCATATATAAACATTATACAAGAAGGCAAATGGTAAATTACATTAATCAAACTAATAGAACGATTCTTTTTGATAAAATAAACCCTAATAAATATAACCTTTTGACCCTAATAGGGGATTTAGATTCCAATGAAGGGCTTAGTGATGATGTAATAAAGGAAATAGATGATTGCTTATTAGTTACATCATATTCCGAATTTCTTTATAAATTTGACCCAACCATATATATGAAACTAAATTTAGAAAATGAAAGTGTGGTTTTCTTAGAAAACGCTCCAACCTATGAAGCCAATGATCTTATTACCATTAATATGAATAAGGATAACAAGCTGATATCTAAGCTTTCCAATATGCTAGATAATGAGGTGGTTATAGATTATTCAAATAGTAGTTTGTTAGATATAGATGATTCACTGGTTTCTGAACAAGAGATAAAGGCCTTTGTTCAATTACGGAGAGAGATG
>DUNS01000275.1 GCA_012839235.1 Clostridiales bacterium | reverse complement strand
AGCAGTTGTCACCATAATTAAAAATGGCGATAAAAATATGACTGATAAAATAATTGTTAATATAGTCATTGGTATGTTTTTAATTTTTTTAATATAATATCCTTTACTCTTAGGCAATTTATTCACCACCCATTCCACTATCTGATACTTTTTTAGTAACCTTTGTCATAATAAATGTAAGCACACTAACTATCAAGAATAAAAGCCATGCCATTGCAGATGCCCGTCCCATCTTCATGTAGGAGAAGGCCGTATTAAATAAGTATAGGGGATACATAAGTATTGAATTGGCAGGGCCACCCCCGGCTGTTGCTGCTCCTCCACCACTACTTGCACTAATAATTACATAAACCTGCGTAAAGTATTGGAAAGCATTAATAATATTTAAAATTCCTTGATAAACTAGAACTGGTGCTATACATGGCATAGTAATCTTGAAAAACTTTTGGAAACCATTAGCACCATCAATATCCGCAGCTTCATAATAAGATCTAGGTACATCTTGGAGAGATGCCAGACATATTAGCATTGTTGTTCCTGTGGTCCAAGCACCCATTAGAACTAGGGACCATTTGGTATATGCAGGATTCACCAACCAAGAAGGCCCATGAATTCCAAAGATGGAAAGTACACGGTTTATATAGCCATAGGTCGGATCGAACATCCAAATCCACACCATAGTTGCAGCAACCATAGGAATAACGGAAGGCATGAAAAATATTGTTCTAGCCACACCTCTTCCTCTAAACTTCCTATTAAGGAGAGCAGCCATAAGAAGAGCTATAAACAAATTGGCCGGAGTAGATACAAAGGCCATAAATAACGTATTTTTTAAACTCTTAATCACTAAGGGGTCACTGAAAATATATTTGAAATTATCCAAGCCCACCCAAACTGGAGCCTTTATTGGGTTGAATTCTGTAAAACTGTAGTAGAACGATGTAAAAAGTGGAATAATGCTAAAGCATACAAAACCGATAATCCAAGGTAATGAAAACAAAAACCCATTCAAATTATCTTGATCTTTAACCTTTTTCCTCTTTTTAGACATTGATATATCTGCCATGTTATCTCCTTTCTAAAAATATCCTTTAACTTTTCTACTATAAAGAAAAGTATTGTATATGACAGCAATAAACAATATCATATACAATACTTTAATGCTTATTCAGCAAATCACTGATAGCTGATATTAATTATTCTATTCTCTCTGCCTGTGCAGCAAGCTCAGCCATCGCTTCCTCAGGTGTCTTTATTCCGTTATATATATAGTCTAAATGTTCTTCGATTAAAGAAGTGTATTTAGCCAAGTCTTTGATCTTAGGATATTGAATACCATTTTCTGTCTTAAGAGCATCAATGAAAGCCTCATAGCCTGGCTGTCCAATGATATCTGCATCCTCATAAAGAGATAATAAAGTAGGTAAATTACCAATTGCCATTAATGTCTTCTTTGTTGTCTCTGAATTAGTAAAGAACTTAACAAATTCAAATGCACCTTCTTTATGCTCTGAAACCACAGGTATAGCTAATGAGTTAGTCTCATAGCGGCTCACACCTCTTAACTCTGGATTAGCCTCTGTACCAGGTATCATGGATACACCAAAGTTAACATCTGGGCCCCAGTCAGCAGCCATTGTTGCTAGCCATGGTCCATCAAAACGGAAGAGCTGTTTACCAGCAAAGAACATGTCATTCTCAGTATATCTATTAGTATTGGATGTTGCAACGAATTCCTGAACCTTCTCAATACCATATT
>DUNS01000274.1 GCA_012839235.1 Clostridiales bacterium | reverse complement strand
ATGCCCTTAATGTGGTTGCCAATGAAAAAACGGCAACGATTCCTTCATATCTGCAGGATACTCATTATAAGGGGGCAGCAAAGCTTGGACATGGAATTGGATATAAGTATGCTCATAATTATAAAAATCATTATGTGAAGCAGCAGTATCTTCCAGATGAGCTTAAGGATAGAGTGTTCTATAATCCTTCAGATAATGGATATGAAAAGGATATTAAGGAGTATTTAGAATTGTGTCAGGGGGACGGAGTTATTGACACAAAATAGATTACTGTCCCCTTGTCACCCTTACTGTATCCATCAATATTACTTCTCACTATCATCCATAGGGGGATCATTTCTATGAACCCACTTATAGCTAGCATAAAACATATAGATTAAGATAGGAATAACAAGGGTAGAGAATATACTTGCCAAAAATAAACCAGGTGCCTTCTCTGTTGCAAAAATTGCAGCTAGTAATGATAATAGATACATTGATAGGATTAAAATAATTCCTATAATTGCGGATATACGTTTAACCTTTTTCATTATCGGCTTCCTTTCTGTAGGTTGATGTGTTAATTATATCTACTACTATATAAAAATGCAATTAAAATCATATGGGGCAAGACTAAGACATTAGAGAATGCCCTGGAATGGAGAAAATATGAAGAAACATATACTTGTAACTGGTGCTTCCAGAGGATTGGGTTTATTTCTAAGTCAAAAGTACTTGGAAGATGGAAATATTGTTTATGCTGGAGTGAGGGATATCAAATCCCCTAATATAGAAGCTCTAAAAAAGACTTATCCAGAAGCCTTGATACCTGTGCTTTTAGATGTTGCAGACACTAATTCGGTCAATGAAGCGGGAAAAACCATAGAGAGCTATACTGATAAATTGGATGTTGTAATAAATAATGCAGGGATTCATAGTCCTAGCTCCTTCGAGGTAATTGAGCGAGCAGATATAGATGAATGTGTAACAACATTCAACATCAACAGTGCAGGCCCCTTAAGAGTTGTAAAAGCCTGCCTACACTTGCTTCGCAATAGTAAGAAAGGAAAGATTATCAATATATCATCTGAAAGTGGCAGTATAGGTACTTGTGGGAGAATTAAGGAATATGATTATAATATGTCTAAGGCAGCTCTTAATATGGCAACTAAAATTCTTTCTAATTATCTAAAAGATGATAATATAATTGCACTAACTGTACATCCAGGATGGATGAGAACAGATATGGGAGGATCCCATGCTGCTCTTGATCCTTATGAAACAGCCTGCAAATTAGTCACATTGTTTGAAAGTATTAATTCTACAGATAACCCAGTTTTCATCGATAATGATGGTAATGAATATCCCTGGTAGTTAATAACATTTGGAATTTTTGAAACCATGGTGTGATATTATCCAACAGAGACACGTTCTCACTCGATTGTCGCTCATAGCGGTACATAAGGTTGTGACAGATAAATATATCTGCCACAACCTAAATACCGATGGCGACAAACGGTCTCTTATGGATTAATAATCACACCATGTTAATTTTAGGTTATGTATGTGATAAACATTAATGTTTTTGGTGGTGCTCCTCGTTTTGTAGGGGTGCCTTTTTTATATAATAGGAAAGTTCGTCCTATTATATAAAAAACGCTCCGCTGTGGATGTGCACTCGCACGTAATGTTTAATGTCGGCTATGCCGACCGTGCTCGGCACGAGAGTTTCGCAAGCGAAACTCTCTCTTAGTGCGGTTTTATGGTTTGTAACAAAAGGGTTAACATACCTGGATTTAACATTAGTCTGATAACGGATTTAACATTGATATTATATGATGTAATTGTATACATATAATGCTTTATTTTGAAGGGAGAGAGAATGGTGAAGAATATGGAGAAGATATATAAAAGAAGAAATATATTAGATCTATTTGATGAACCAGAGGACTTTATGGAGGATTTCGACGAGGATTTTGATGATATTGAATATGAAGAATTGGAACAATATGGAGTGTATGATTATTGAGGAATTTTGATTTTAATAAATCTTAAACATGAGGGGTACGGATGAGAAGTATAAAAACAAAGTTAGTTGTTTCATTTTCTATATTGGTATTTGGAGTGGCATTTATAATCGGATTGATTGCTGGGGTTACAGCATATAACTCCTTAAAGAAAGAGGCTCAATATTCTTTACAGCTCTTATCTGAACAGGGTGCCAAATTAGTTGAGAATAGAATGGATAAACAAGTTACTGAGCTTGAGATGGTTGCATTAAATAAAGAAGTAATAAATATGGGGTGGGAAGTTAATTTAGATGTTCTTAAAGGTGAGATGGAAAAAACAGAGTATATGGATATCGGTTATGTAATGCCCAATGGATATACCCATTTTACAGATGGAACAGTGAGATTAATGAGTGATAGATCATATGTAGTTAATGCATTGGCTGGTAAAACTACAATATCTGATGTGATTATCAGTAGAGTAACGAGAGAACCAGAGATTGAGGTAGCAGTACCAATCTCTAATGGAAGTGAGGTTGTGGCAGCTTTAATAGGAAGGCTTGATGCTAATGCATTAAGTGAGATTACTAAGGATATTGGCCATGGGGACCAAGGGTATTCATTTATGATTAATGGGAATGGAACCATGATTGCTCATCCTGATATGGAAAAGGTATTAGGAAGATATAATCCAATAGAAGGTGCTGAAAAGGATCCAACACTTTCAACCGTTGCAGATGCATTTCAGAGAATTCTTGATAATAAAAATGGGGTAGAAAGCTTTTCTATGGAGGGTGATAATCTATACGCTGGTTATTCACCTATCGAAGGAACCATATGGAGCTTTGTTATTACAGCTGCTGAGGATGAAATAATGGCCTCTGTTACATCCATGGTAAGGATGCTGATAATAATAATTCTGATTGTATTTGTATGTAGTCTTGGCTTGGTATTATTACTTGATAGTAGGTTGACAAAGCCTTTAATAGAATTAACAAAGCAATCAAAGAAGCTTGGAGCTTTGGATATTCGGGAAAATATATCTATTACATATTTAGAGCAAAAGGATGAAATCGGAACCTTATCTGGAGCATTCCAAAATCTCACTGAAAATCTTAGAAATATAATTAAAGAATTAAATGAATCTGCTAATCATGTATCAGATACAGCCAATGAGCTAACAGCTCATGCTCAGCAATCAAGCTCTACATCTGAAACTATTAATATAGCAATTTCAGAAATAGCAGGTGGTGCTCTAGAGCAAGCAGATAATACTGAAGCTGGACTATCCCAGGTATTATTGCTTGAAAAAAAGATAGATAATAATAATCAGTGTATGGATAGATTAAATAAGACAACTAATCAAGTTACAAAAGCTGTTAAAGAAGGACTTACTGAAGTGGATAGATTACTATTGATTACTGATAATAATAGATCTGCTGTAGATAACATCTGTGATATCATCAAGCAGATTGGGGAAAGCTCACAGCAGATTGGTGATGCTACTAAAGCAATTTCAGATATATCTGCCCAGACTAATCTTCTAGCCTTAAATGCTTCAATAGAGGCTGCTAGGGCAGGTGAAGCTGGTAAAGGGTTTACAGTTGTGGCAGATGAGGTTAGAAAGCTGGCGGATCAATCAGCCTCCTCCACAAAGCATATCGATAGTATAATTAATGATTTACAGGATGTTATAGATAAAGCAATAAAAAGCATGAAACGAATATCTATTACCTCCAAAGATCAACAGGAATGTGTATCAGATACTATTGCTAAATATCATGGTATTGCTGATAACATGAAAAAATCTGAAGAAGCTCTTATGGAGCTT
>DUNS01000273.1 GCA_012839235.1 Clostridiales bacterium | reverse complement strand
GTTACTGTACTTCTAATAACTCACCATATGGATGAAGTAATATTTGCAGATAAAGTTATTGTTATGAATCAAGGGAAGATTGTTATGGAAGGTACGCCAAGAGAAATATTTACTAGAGTAGATGAAATTAAAGAATATCGTCTAGATGTACCTCAGGTTACAGAAGTTGCTTATGAGCTTCGAAAAGCTGGAGTTGATATTCCAGAGGGTATACTTACAATAGATGAGCTTACTAGCGCATTATTAGATAAATAGAGAAAGTAAAATGGGTGATAAGAATGCAGATAGTATTTGACCATGTTAATTATATATATAGTGGAGGAACCTCCCATGAACGGCATGCCTTAAAAGATATTAATCTTTCTATTGATAAGGGTGAATTTATAGGCTTAATTGGTCATACTGGTTCAGGTAAATCAACCTTGGTTCAACACATGAATGGACTTGTTAAAGCTACAAGTGGACATATATATTTTAATGGAGAGGATATATATGGCCGGGACTACAGCCTTAAGAAACTTAGAAGTAAGGTGGGTTTAGTATTTCAGTATCCAGAGCATCAGTTGTTTGAAACCACGGTTTTTAAGGATGTTATATTTGGACCTAATAATCTAGGACTTGATAAATTGGAAGCTGAGCTTAGAGCATATAATGCTCTGAAAGTTGTAGGAATTGGTGAAGATTTGCTTGATGCATCCCCATTCGAGCTTTCTGGAGGACAAAAACGAAGAGTAGCTATTGCTGGGGTACTTGCAATGCATCCTGAAGTGCTTATTCTTGATGAGCCTACTGCTGGACTTGATCCAAAAGGACGAGATGATATATTAGAGCAGATTGATAAACTTCATAAAGTAAGTGGAATAACAATTATTCTTGTTACCCACAGTATGGAGGATATCGCTAATTATGCTGATAAGTTATTGGTTATGAACCATGGTGAGCTTGTGATGAATCAGCCAACCAAAGAGGTGTTTTCTCGTTATAAGGAGCTGGAGCAAATGGATTTGGCAGCCCCACAAGTAACTTATTTAATGAATATTCTGAAGGAAAAGGGAATTGATGTAGAAACAGATGTGACTACGGTCGCTGAGGCTAGAGACGAAATAATTAAAGGCCTCAAACGATAGGTATGAAAGAAAAAACACTTTCACACTCATATTTGCGCTCTAAGAATGAATGGGAGCACTCATTCTCAGAATCTGGAGGCAAATAATATATATAATGAAAGGCATGGTTTTACTATGATTAGAGACATAACAATTGGACAGTATTACCCAACGGAATCCATCCTACATCGATTGGATCCAAGAGTAAAGCTGGTTGGAACTTTGTTATTTATTGTATCCTTATTTTTATTTCGCTCTTTCTTCGGATATATCGCAGTTACTATATTTTTGTTTACAGTAATCAAGCTATCCAAGGTACCTTTTCGTTTTATTATAAGGGGACTTAAAGCAATATTAATACTGCTTTTATTTACTGTGTTTTTTAATCTCTTTTTAACACCTGGAGATCCTATATTTGAACTAGGATTTATAAAGATATCTGAAGAGGGGCTAAGATCAGCCGGATTTATGGCAATACGTTTGACTTATTTGATTATAGGTTCATCCCTTATGACATTTACTACTACCCCTAATCAGCTTACTGACGGATTGGAAAAGCTTCTAAGACCCCTAGGTCGTATTAAGGTTCCTGTTCATGAGATAGCCATGATGATGTCAATTGCGCTTCGCTTCATACCTATTTTATTAGAGGAAACTGATAAGATAATGAAGGCGCAGATGGCAAGGGGAGCAGACTTTGAGAGTGGTGGTCTTATCAAGAAGGCAAAAAGCCTTATACCATTACTTGTTCCCTTATTCGTTTCCGCATTCCGAAGAGCTAATGATCTTGCCATGGCCATGGAGGCTCGTTGCTATAGGGGCGGAGATGGGAGGACCAAGATGAAACCTCTAAAATATAAGGGAGTAGATTTTTTCGGATATGGTACTTTAGTATTGTACCTTGTAGCTGTTATAGCTAGTCGAATGGTTGAGAATATAATTATGTAATGTCTTAGAGGTTAGTATTCTTTCTTGTCTTATTCTTTTGACTTTGATGAGTCTTGATAGTAACAGCTAGAGTGTCATAAGATTTAGAAATTTTGGAGTTTATATGAAACGAATTAAGTTAGAAATTGCATATGATGGGACCAATTACTGTGGTTGGCAGGTTCAACCTGAACTTCCCACAGTGGAGGATGAAGTTAATAAAGCTCTTTCCTCCCTTCTTAATGAACATATAGAGGTCATTGGTGCTAGTAGAACGGATTCTGGAGTCCATGCTCTTGGCAATGTGGCTGTGTTCGATACTAATAGTAGGATACCAGCGGATAAATTTACTTTAGCATTGAATCAGAGATTGCCAGAGGATATTAGGGTTCAGTCATCTATTGAAGTTACTCCTGATTTTCATCCTAGAAGGGTAAATTGCATGAAAACCTATAAATATCGGATACTAAACAGAAGAATTGCTCTACCAACGGAGCGCTATTATTCACATTATGTATACTATCCTCTTTCCTTGGAGTTAATGGAGAAGGCAGGAAGCTACCTAGTTGGAGAGCATGATTTTAAAAGCTTTTGCTCGGTTAAAACTCAAGTGACTGATACTGTTAGAACTATATATGATTTGACCGTAACTAAAGAGGACAAGGATGGTGACATGATTGCCATAACAATTAAGGGCAATGGTTTTCTTTATAATATGATACGCATAATAGCAGGAACATTGATAGAGGTAGGCAGAGGAGCCCTTCCACCAGATGATATTCCTAAGATACTTAAGGGCTTAGATAGAAGCCTTGCAGGGCCAACAGCCCCCCCAGAAGGCTTAACATTAGTGAAAATTAACTATGGAAATAAGTAGATTTTCGGTGGATTTAGGCTTGACACACCCGGAGTCTTATAATATAATAATGAATTGTGACGTGGAATACTTAAGCCAATGCCCCGGTAAACAGTATTTCCGATCGTGATTGATAAAATGAAGCAAGGCCTTCTGAAAATGGGTTTTGCACAAAATAAGAAAATAAAATTATTATTCATGACAAGATAATTGACGAATGTCAGTATTTTTGTAGAGGAATACGTTTCATAAGGAGGTAAACCGATGAAAAGTTTCATGGCTAGTCCATCAAATATTGAGAGAAAATGGTATGTAATCGATGCTACAGGACATACACTTGGTCGTCTCTCATCAGAAATCGCTAAAATATTAAGAGGCAAGAATAAACCAACATTTACACCACATATAGATACAGGTGATTACGTAATAGTAGTTAATGCTGAGAAGATTAATGTTACAGGTAAAAAATTAGAGCAAAAGATATACTACAATCACTCCAATTATGTAGGAGGAATGAGAGAAACAACATTGGCTGAGAAGTTAGAGAAGAAGCCTACAGATGTTATTGCTCTTGCAGTAAAAGGAATGCTTCCTAAGGGTCCTTTAGGAAGAACCATGCTAACCAAACTACATGTATATGCTGGACCTGAGCATAAGCACGAAGCTCAGAAACCAGAAGCACTAGAAATCAAATATTAATTGGAGAGGTTGAAAGGAGGAACTAACATTGGCTAAGGCAAGATATTACGGAACTGGTAGAAGAAAGAAAAGTATTGCTAGAGTATACTTAGTACCAGGTACAGGTAAGATTACAATCAATAAAAGAGATATAGATAATTATTTTGGTTTAGAGACACTTAAATTAATCGTTAATCAGCCATTTGGTGTTACTGATACAAAAGATAAGTTTGATGTTTCAGTTAACGTTAAGGGTGGCGGATTTACAGGTCAGGCAGGTGCCATCAGACATGGTATCTCCAGAGCACTTCTTCAGGCAGATAGTGACTATCGTCCATTCCTTAAGAAGGCAGGTTTCTTAACAAGAGATCCAAGAATGAAGGAAAGAAAGAAGTACGGTTTAAAGGCAGCACGTCGTGCTCCACAGTTCTCAAAACGTTAATCAAAATTATTCAAAGCGTCAGGTGGCTTCCACTTGGCGCTTTTTTTCAATATATTGAATTGCTCCATTCGAAACAATTTAATATATTGTCGAAAAGAAAATCTTTTTGTAGAACATGGAATTTTAAAGAGTTCTATTGTGTAATATATTAGGTTTTAATAATAATTATAATAATAGGCTGGAGGAGATTTTTTCTGGCGAAAGTAATTAAAGATTCAAATCACTTGGAGAAGGTAAATAACAAATATCGTATGGGCTTTATACTATCTATTATAGCAATATTTATAGGCTTTACACTTATCAATCCGCTTATAATGTTTCCTGGCATCATTGGTTTAAAGTTTTTTTTCGATAAAAAAACACAAGTCGGTTCGGGTTTAAAGGGAGAAAGAGAAGCAGTAAAGCTTTTATCTACATTACCAGATGATTATTACATAGTGAATGATATTACAGTAAAATATGAGGGAAGGGAATCTCAAATAGATACTGTTGTTGTTTCACCAAATGGGGTATCCATTGTTGAGGTAAAGAATCTAAATGGTCACATCACAGGAAATCTAAAAGATGAAAATTGGCTTCAACATAAAGTGGGTCAAAAAGGTACTTCATATAGTAATCAATTTTATAGTCCAGTAAAACAAGTTGGAACACATACTTATAGACTAAGTAAAGTTTTAAAAGAGAATGGAATAAACGTATGGGTGAATAACGGGGTGCTTTTCACTAATGCAGAAACAACTTTAGACATACGAAATAATACAGATGAAGAGATGCATGTATATTCATATCATTATTCGGACAATTTGTTAGAGTATTTAAGTAGAGAAGGCAATAAAAAACTATCAAAAGAAGAAATTGATAAGATCTTAGCAGTATTAAAGTAATATGAATAAGGGGATTTCTAGACCTTGATCTAGTCCGCTTAGTATTGTGCATTCATTTATCACCAGGGCATCTGTAATTTGCTCCTCTACCTGAATGGATGGTATAACTTACCACTGATTTTTAGCGTTAAATAATTGACAAACATTGAATACGATGTTATTATTTTGAAGTTAAATTTATAGAAATCCTCATTCTTGGGGAAACTATAAGAGTATTATTTAAAATAGAAAGAAAGGGGTAAGATGCTTATGTGTTTCAAAAGACAAAAAATTCTAACCGTGACATTAGTAATTGTGATGATAGTTGCACTTGTTGGATGTGCTAAGAAAGATACATCAGATACATCAGATATATCAGGGTTGTTCAAGGCAGGAACCTACGCTACTGAAGTAAATGGATATGGAGGCATAATAAAGGTCAAAACTACATTTACAGATAAGGAAATAGAGAAGATTGAGGTAGTAGAGAACTCTGAGACTGTGGGTATTGGAAGTATTGCGATTGAGAAACTTCCTAGTGACATTGTAGAGGCTCAGTCTTTGGGTGTTGACATGGTAAGTGGTGCTACCGTAACTTCTAAAGCATTAATCGAGGCAGTATCTAAAGCAGTAGAAGAAGCTGGTGGAGATGTAAAATCCCTAAAAGAAGCTCCTGTAAAAACAGCTGAAGGTGAAGAAGTAATTAGGGAAACTGAAGTAGTAGTAATCGGAGGAGGAGGAGCAGGTCTTGCAGCAGCTGCTTCAGCAGCTAGTAATGGCGCTAAAGTTATTTTGGTTGAAAAGACGGCTGCTTTAGGAGGAAATACTGTTCGAGCAGGAGGCCCTTATAATGCTGTCGATCCAGCAAGACAAGCAAACATAGCACCTGCGGATGAAGCAAGTATGCAAAAGGCATGGGCCCTAGTTAATGAGGAACCAAAAAACGACCGTCATGTTGAATTGATGGAAGAGTTAAAAGCTGATTTGGAAGCTTATGAAAATGGACCAAAAGATAAATTATTCGATTCATCAGCACTTCATAAATTACAAACCTATAATGGTGGTGATTACAATGGTAAAATTGAGTTTATCGAAAAATTAGTTGATGAATCTCTACCAGTTAGCGAATGGATGGCGGAAAACGGAGTGCAATGGACAGATGAAATCACAACTGTTCCAGGTGGATTGTGGCCAAGGGCTCACTTGCCAATTAATGCTGCTGGATACGATTATATCAAAGCCAGTGAAGACACTGCTAGAAAACTAGGAGTTGAAATTCTTCTAAACTCTCCAGCTACGGAATTGATTATAGAAGATGGCACTGTTGTTGGAATCAAAGGTCAATCCAATGGTCAAAACATGGAGATTAGAGCCAAAGTAGTAATTATTGCTACTGGCGGATTTGCTGCAAACATTGACATGAGAAAAGAATATGATCCTTCATTAACAGAAAACCTACCTACGACAAATAGCCCAGCTATTGTAGGTGATGGCATAAAAATGGCAGAGGCTGCCAATGCTAACCTTATAGGAATGGAATATATACAATCTCTACCACTTGGAAATCCTAAAGATGGTACTCTAAACGGATGGATTGGTGGAGCAGGTGTAGAGCATTATTATCAAGTTAATCAAGAAGGTAAGAGATTTATGGCAGAGGATGGACGTAGAGATACTATGACCAATGCTCTACTAGCTCAAACTAATGCTATGTCTTATGTAATTTCTAGTGCTAACAACGAGGTTGATCTTAATGAAACAGGGATAAATATCTGGGGCGACAAGGTAGATAAATTAGTAGAAGATGGTATAGTTTATAGAGCTGACACGATTGAAGAATTAGCAGAGCAAATAGGAATTGATCCTCAAGTGCTTAGAGAAACTCATGATACATTTAATAGTTATGTAGCAGCGGGGAAAGATAATGATTTTGGTCGTACACTTTTTGGAAAACAAATAGATAAAGCACCGTTCTACGCATCACCACGTGTTCCTACCGTTCATCATACTATGGGTGGTATAGAAATCGATCTAGAAACTCATGTACTAGATACAAACGGTGATAGAATACCAGGCCTTTTAGCTGCAGGGGAAGTAACAGGAGGAATTCATGGAACGAACCGCCTTGGAGGAAATGCACTGGTGGATATTCACGTATTCGGTAAAACAGCAGGAGAAGAAGCTGCTAAAATTGTAAGTGAAAGTAAATAGTGGGACAGGGAGGACGATGAGGATCGACACTCCAGTCAAGGTTTTGTAATTCTTGTACAAGGTATTCGAAGCGCCAGGTAGTTTCTATCTGGCGCTTTTTAAATTAAGAAAACCGAAGCTTCCTATTCTCGTTTTTTGTAACATTATGAGATAAAGATGAATAAAATTAATTATATTTATATTCTATTAAGTGTAAAAAGAGGAAGGGCGATATGAATGTTAATTAATATAGATTGTGGTCATGGAAGTAATACAGCAGGGAAGCGCACACCGCCATTTCCCCATGATGTAATTATTAATAATAAGATTACTATTAAAAAAGGGGAGCAACTTCATGAACATATAGCTGATGTTGGGGTTGCTGTATTCCTTGTGGAAGAACTTGAACGATGTGGAATTAAGACTATGAGAACTGGTTGGAATGACAAGGATGCATACAATGATGAAGACGAACCCTTAGCAGAAAGACAAAGAAGAATAGCCAAGGCAAAATGTGATTATTCTATATCTATACATTTCAATGCATTTGGAGATGGCAAATCATTTAACGATGTAAATGGTTTGGAAATATATATACATGATACTTATTTTGGGCAATCAGAAGAAATGGGTAAGAAAGTTTTGGAGGAGCTTATACAAGGTAGTAAGCAAAGCAATCGTGGTTTGAAAAAACAATCCTTAGCTATGTGTAACTGTAAAGCTATGAATGTTAAAGGAGCCATCCTTGTTGAATTGGCATATATGACCAATAAGCGAGAAGCTACGGAGCTTATGGCCAACGAGGATTATTGGAAAGAAAGTGCCATAGAAATTGCTAAAGGTATTTGCAGGTTTACTGGGATAGAGTATGTTCCAGTGAAATATGTACCCAATAAGTCTATTACACCAAAATCTTCAAAAGAAGATATTATATGGGTTCAAGAAAGGTTAAACATTGTACTGCCTGATTGGTTTCCAAGATTAGTGGTAGATGGCTCTTACGGTCCAAAGACCAGAATTGCAGTATTGATCTACTGGGATAATCTTGGATGGGGCAGGCATATGAATGATGATGGAACCATAATAGGAAAAGCCACAAGGGATAAATTATCCCAAGTGCTTTAAAAT
>DUNS01000272.1 GCA_012839235.1 Clostridiales bacterium | reverse complement strand
TTTCTATATACTAAAAGCAAGCCTGTAAATCTTATCCACTTATCCTAAACTAATTTTACGCTAACACATTTGTCAGTCTAGAGGGTATACTACTGCTGGGGTGAATACATGGATAATAACAGTAACTTAATTGATTTAATTAGTGAAAAAAATTCTAATTTAAGAAAAATTAAAGAAGATAAATGGAATAATCAAAACTCCATCCAGATTACTGATTCTGAATGGAGCATTCTTTCTTTAATCTATGGGAAATGTCCAGCACCTGCTATATCTGAGATATCTTGTCAAGTAGATATAACCAGGCAAGCTACCCATAAGTGTATTAAATCTCTTAATGCAAAGGGACTTATTCTTATTAGTAAGATGGAGAATAATAATCGTAATAAATGTCTTGAACTTACCCCCCTAGGAAAGGCTATCTTTTATAATAATCAAGAACTAAAAAAGGATATAGAAAAAGAGATAGAACTTACCATCGGGTCCGATAGTTTTATTCAATTAAAAAACATTTTAAAAAAAAGCTGGGGTTGATTGACCATTCAATTACCTCGGCTTCTTTTTGTAATTTTTCTTATACCGAGGCTTATTTCTTGGAGCAGGGGCTTTTATAGTCTTATCTTGGTCTTTATCGGATATTAATGATACCCACATGGAGCTACCTTCTCTTCCATCTGTAGTAATCTCGAGAAAGTCAAACTTCTTTAAGAATTTGGATAATTTTGTATCTCCATAATTTCGAACATCAAAATCAGGATAGCGCTTAACTAATCGGCTTCCTAGCTCGCCCATATTCATTCTCTGAGTTCCCTCATCAACTTCATTCATCATCTTAATAACAGCTGATTTGATAACATTAATATCAGTCATTGTCTTATCAGAATCCGAGCTATTATCATGAGAACTTTCTGCTTTATTGCTCTGATCCATATTGCTTTCCTCAGATTTTGATTCAATATTTAATTCCTTATCACCCTTCTGCTCTGTCTCTGCAATAATATCAAGGAATTTAAATTGATTACATGCGGCAATAAATGGTTTTGGAGTCTTCTTCTCTCCCATGCCAACAACAAGCATTCCAGATTCTCTAAGTCTAGATGCAAGCTTTGTGAAATCACTATCACTTGAAACAATACAGAAGCCTTCCACATTACCAGAATATAAAATATCCATAGCATCAATTATCATGGCAGAATCTGTTGCATTCTTCCCAACTGTATAACCATATTGCTGAACAGGGGTGATTGAATTCTCAAGCAATAAATCCTTCCAGGATGAGGTATTGGGTCTTGTCCAATCCCCATATATTCGTTTATAGGTTGCTACACCATAGTTAGATATCTCATCCAATATATATTTAATATATTTAGCTGAAACATTATCAGCATCAATCAATACTGCAAATCGTTTTTCATCCTGCATTCAATCCCACCTTTCAAATTATTATTTATACATATACGGCTGCTACTTAACCCAATAGAATTTGAGGGTAAGGCTAGGTTGAAGAACAACCAACAGGGTCTAGATTATTAACAAAATCTAAGAGCTCTTTAAAGTAGCCTTGTTTATATTCTGAGATATCCTCATCATCCCTATTAATTAAACAATCCTTCAATAGAAATGTATCCATACCTAGATGTCTTACAATCATATCTTCACCAACATCATTACCCACCATAATACATTCATCGGCTTCCTTACCAATAGCTTTGAGTATCTCTTTATAATATTCCAGCTTTGGCTTACAATATGATGAATTCTCATAGGTGGTTATATGGGTAAAATCATCCCGTGACAATCCTGCCCATAGTATGCGATTGTAGGTAGCCGCACTTGGAAACAAAGGATTTGTTCCTAGGACAAGCTGGTATCCCTTAGCCTTTAGGGTCTCAACCACATCCCTTGCTAAAGGCTCCAGAGAAGTTGTCTTCTTTGCCGCAGCAAATTCATTGTTATAAAAGTCTATCAAAATATGTTCAAGCTTAGTTACATCCTGACCGAATAGTTCAATAAATGTTTTCCAAAATCTATCACGGTTATTAATAGAACCATCATTGTCAAGCATAGCTTTAGTTCCAGCTAATATTCCGTTGATTAGGTTCTCCTCTTCATATCCATATTCATTAAGCTTCATTGCCATTGCCTTAAAATAGGTCCTAACAAATTGCTCTTGATCTGGCATAGGTAATAATGTTCCGTCTAAGTCAAATATTACAGTATTCATTAAATAACCTCCCAAGTCAACCTACATGATGCCCCTATGGGGCATATCATAAGCCCAGAAAAACAAGGATTTCACACAAGCTACTCTTAGGCAAGTACATCCTTATATTCATCATTAGTAGTAAGAACCTTAACCGCATAGGAGCATTGTGGAATTATCTTCAAATCTTCTGCCCTAGCATATTCTACAACTCTATCAACTAATTTACGGGCTATGCCCATACCTCTTAATTCCTCTTTTACAACGGTATGGTCAATAATGATTGTGTTATCACCCTCCCGTACAAATGTGATTATACCCTTATAATCACTTACGCTATCACCAACATAAAAACCGTTATTTCCTTGCTTAATCTCCAGATCTTTATTAGTCATTAGTTTTCCTCCATTCTCTAATATGCTTTATTAATAGGGGAGCTTCATATATACATGGCCTTCTTAGTTTCTCCTAAGTTATAAATCGTCAAATTTATATATCAAAGATTAGTCAAGCTTGATAGTACCCATATTCAAGTCATAATAGCGACCTTTTTGCTTCATTAACTCCTCATGGTCACCTCTTTCAATAATAACTCCATCTTCAAGTACCATAATTGCATCTGCATCCCTAACAGTTGATAGACGATGAGCGATAACTAAAGTAGTTCTTCCCTTCATTAACTTATCCATACCTTCAGATATAAGCTTCTCTGTTCTTGTATCAACAGAAGATGTTGCTTCATCAAGAATAAGAATGGTCGGATCAGCTACTGCTGCCCTAGCAATTGATAATAGCTGTCTTTCCCCTTGTGAAAGGTTTTGTCCATCAACATCCAAAACAGTTTTATATCCATAGGGTAAGTTTTTAATAAAATAATGGGCATTGGCTAGCTTAGCAGCTTCAACAACCTCTTCATCGCTTGCATCAAGTCTACCATAACGTATATTATCAGCGATAGTTCCTTCAAACAGATGAACATCCTGCAACACTATACTAAGTGTACTTCTTAAATCAAATTTCTTAATGCTCTTAATATCAATTCCATCATAAAGGATTTCCCCAGCATTAATTTCGTAAAAACGGTTGATTAAATTAGTTATTGTAGTTTTACCAGCACCGGTTGATCCTACAAAGGCTATCTTTTGACCAGGCTTTGCAAATAGGCTAATACCCTTCAATACTCTTTGACCTGGAACATATCCAAATTCCACATTGCTAAATACAATATCACCACGTAATGGGACTAGTTCATGAGAGCCATTCTCCTGTGGAACCTGCCAAAACTTATTATCATCCTTTGTTACTAAACCTACATCACCTTGATCTATCTCTGGTGTTTCATCTAATATAGCAAATATTCTTTCCGCACCAGCTAATGAAGCAAACAAAGTATTAAGCTGATTAGACACCTCAGTAATAGGTCTTGAGATTGTTCTTGTGTATTGAAGAAAGGCCGCAATATTACCAATAGTCATCCTATTCTTTAATACTAATAAAGCTCCTCCCATAGACACTAGGGCGTAAAGCACATATGACAAGTTACCCATTATAGGCATAAGCATCACTCCAAATGTTGATGCTTGAGTACTTGCCTGACGTAGCTCCTCATTTCTTTCACTAAAGTCCTTTATAGCCCTATCTTCGTAATTAAATACCTTTACTACCTTCTGCCCAGACATCATTTCTTCAATATAGCCATTCATATCAGCTAAGGCTCCCTGTTGTCTTCTAAAGTTCTTAGCAGATCTTTTACCAACAAAGGAAACTGAGGACATCATGATAACTAACATACCAATAACTACAAGAGTAAGTGTAGGACTTAATACTATCATCATGATAAATGTACCTATTACCGTAATTATAGATACAATAACCTGAGATAGACTTTGCTCTAGAGATTGATTAAGCATATCTACATCATTGGTGTAGGTAGACATAAGCTCTCCATGGGAATGGGTATCAAAGTATGATATAGATAGCTTCTCCATATGGGAGAACATATCTTGTCTAATTCTGTGGACAGTTCTTTGGGCTAGCCTTGCCATTGATAGGTTGCCTAAATACTGGAATATTGATAAAGCAATTACAAGGACAACCGTAATAACTAGATACTTAATCACCACAGCCAGCTCTGCTTTATCTACAAATGCATCAATTATTGGGCTAAGGAGTCCATTAACTGCTATTGACGCAACTGTTGATAAAATAATTGATAACATTCCAATAAGAAATAATGGCATATTATATTTGAAATAACCAAACAACCTAATTAAAGTTTTCTTAGGGTCTCTTGGTTTTAGGTGTTTATGTTTATTATCTTTTTTCATTCCATCAGCACCCCTTTCTGTTGAGATTCATATATTTCTTTGTATATAGGGGATTCTCGCATTAATGTCTCATGATTACCAAAGGATTCTACTTGACCCTCATGAAGTACAATTATTTTATCTGAATCTTCTATGGAAGCAATCCTTTGAGCAATTATTATAACAGTCAGATCACTTAAGTCCTCTTTAAATGAACGACGGATTTTTGCATCTGTGGTCATATCTACTGCGCTAGTGGAGTCATCTAGGATAATAACCTTAGGTGATTTAAGTAAGGCTCTTGCGATACTTAGTCTTTGCTTTTGTCCACCAGAGAAGTTATCACCACCCTGTTCAACCCTATGATCAAGTCCATCCTTATAGGTTGAAACAAACTCCCAGGCTTGAGCCTGCTTAAGAGCCTTTATAATCTCTTCATCAGTCGCAGCTTCATTACCCCATTGCATATTCTCTCGTAGTGTTCCTGAAAACAATGTGTTCTTCTGTAGAACGAAAGCTACTTGGTCACGAAGGTCTTTAAGGTTATAATCCTTTACATCAATTCCTCCAACAAGTACATTCCCTTTAGTAACATCATATAATCTAGGTATCAGCTGAACCAATGTTGACTTGGAGGCACCTGTAGAACCAACGATACCAATGGTTTCACCTGATTTAATATCAAGATTGATATTCTTTAAGGTTTCCTCTGTACTACTAGGGTAGACAAAACTAACATCCTGAAAAGATATATTTCCATTAGGCACTATTTTAACCGGCGTGGATACTTCCTTAATCTCTGATTCCGTCTCAAATATTTCACTAATTCTGCTAACAGATGCGGAACCACGAAGTAATTGCATAAAGAAAAATGACATCATCATGAGAGCCATCATAATCTGAGTAATATATGTTATAAAGGAAATTAATTCTCCTCCACCCATAGTTCCAGCTTGTACCTGATGTCCTCCAAACCATAAAACAGCTATAATTGTTCCATAGACAATCAGATTCATTATAGGAAATAAAACTATAACTATTGATATTGCTTTTAGAGCAGTATCTCTAAGCCTATCATTTCTTTCTCTAAATCTCTCCTCCTCATGCTTTTGACGATTGAAGGATTTTACAACATACATACCCGTCAGATTCTCCTGAGTTATTCCATTAACCTTGTCCACTCTCCCCTGCATTTCAAGAAAAAGAGGTCTTGCCTTATACATAACCGTAGTCAAAACAACTAATAAAACTGGTATTGAAACAAGAAAAACGCTTACAAGGGAAGGATTAATCCTAAAAGCCATTAATAGTGCAAATATCATCATAAAGGGGGCACGTACTGCCATTCTTAGACTCATCATGGTTGTCTGACCAATTGTATTACAATCATTGGTAAGCCTTGTTATCAAGGATGATACAGTAAACTTATCAAGATTGGCAAAAGAAAAGGTCTGTACCTTTTTAAATGTTTCCTGTCTGATCTCCGAAGCAAAACCGTACCCTGCTTTAGCTCCTGCAAATGAGCTTAGAACACCAAAAAGTATTCCTAACATAGCTGCACCTATCATAATCAAGCCAATTTTCACAATATAATCTATATCCCTATTAGCTATGCCAATATCGACTATTCGAGACATTAAATATGGAATTATAATGTCAGCCAACACTTCAAGTATCATAAGAATCGGGCTTGCTATGGCAAAAGCTATATATTTCTTCATTAGAGGTAATAACTTTTTCACAAAAACTCTCCTATCTATAGTTTCATTTACTGGATAATTATTAACCCAGTCCTTCTAGTATAACACTATTTTCCTCTAATTTGAAGTGACCAATTATGAAAATAGTATTAAGAAGGAATTAATAATCTAAGCAACTACTCCTTCTTATTTAGTTGTTTTGTTACCTCTTCATGCTCTTTTACTAGCTCCTCATACAATTGTATGGTATTCCAGTATTGATTAGTTAAGGTAAGGACTGCTTTGTGATTAATCCTCCCTATACCTGATTTTCTAAGGGCCAGAAGAACATCATCTACCATCTTTCCTGTAATACCTGCCATAACCATCATTTCCCCTTGTAACTCATCACCCTCATACTTCTCTTCAACAGCTTCTATCTCCTTAACACCAGCAAGATAGCCCAAAGGTTGATTATAGTCCTCTTTATTAACCTTCATTATCCTAATTCCCAAAGGCAATAATGCCCTTCCTATAGTCAGTGCCCTTGATTTATCTGTAAAATTAAATAGTAATACACTAGCCTTCATATTTTTAATTCCTTTCTACAGCTATACTTTTATTAGTTAATTGCGAAATTACATAACTATACTATATATGATTAATAGTATTCTATAGGGTCTTTAAGCAAAGGGTTGGGGGAAGATATACTTATTAATCTTCCTCAACAGCTATCATGTAGCTTGTAACTCCATATAAAGTCTTACCCTTATACTCTACCCTAGACCAGCCATTATCTCCAATTCCCGTCCGTATGGCAATATCTCCATTATACAAAACCTCCGAAACAGTGTCTTCAATCTCTGTACTTGGGACAAGCCTAAGGTTGGTAACTTCCTTGGCGGTGACACTCTCATTAACTTCGGTAAAAGTAATTCCTGCCTCTGGGTTATCAACTGAAGGGCTTTGCTTCTCAGAACTTATATTATCCTTATAATTCAAATCAGTTGTTAAGTAGCTTGTAACAGCATACAATATTTCTCCATTATACCTAACCTTTGACCAACCATTATCTCCAATACCAATTCTTTCTGCTGTGTCCTTATATTTAAGAACTGCTACGATTGTATCTGGATCCTTAGAAGATGGAAAGGACCTAAGGTTAGTCACATCTTTAGCTGTCACAGTTTCACTAACCTCCTTAAAGTTAATTAATGCTGTAGGGTCTGCAACAACCTCTTCTATATCCTTATCATCCTTAGGCTTTGCATCCACCTGGTAATCAAAGTATGCTATATTAAGATCTACTGGTCCACTGATTCCAGGCACCACACCTTTACTGGTATATTGCCACATATGATGGTCTCCAGAGTAGGAGGATTTCATATTTCCTTCAATTGTATTAATATACTGAGCAACCCAGATTTTATACTTCTTGGATAAAGTGCTGGTAATCCACTGAGTATCTCCCTCTAATTCATTCTTAGAGGCATAAAACATAGGGGTATATCCCTTCTTACCTATATAATCCAAAAAGGTAATTGCTAGATCTGTTCTTTCTTCCTTAGTCATACCATATTGTCTATTATTAGGATCTGTAAATCCTTCGCAGTTATAAGCTACAGGATAAGTGATTGAATAAGGAGCAATAAAATCTGCCACCCACCTGGCTTCTTCTTTAGCTTCCTCCTTATTAGTTGCCGTCGAGAAGAAGTATATACCTACTTTAATCCCATTCTTTAGTGCCTGCTGAATATTGTACTCTCCGTAAGGATCCTCGGCAATAATACCTGTATCTAGGGTTCTAAATCCTACCCTAACCATTGCATATGTTATTCCCTCTTCCTTAACCTTCTTCCAGTCTATTACTCCTTGCCATTTGGCCACATCAATACCATAGGTAATAATGTTATTCTCCTCTTTAGCAGTATCCATATCAGTTATTTCCATCTCCACACCTGATTTGTTCTGGGTCTGAGGATCTCCCCCATCCTCTACCTTCTCATCAGGATTTATAATATCGCTTGGCTCAAGGTCTTCGGTAACCCTATCATCATTAACATTATTATCAATATCAAGCCCATTATTATCTTTACCTTGTTCATCATCAGTATCAGGATTTTCACCCACAGCTATATCATCTATATCCGAATCCCCTTCCAGATAATCATCTTCTAATATATTGTCATCTTTAATGGAATTATCTATTGGATCTGTTGACGTAAGCTTATCACTATCAGTAAACAGTTTACTTAAAGAAACACTTAAGTATATACTGGCTGAAACAAGAACAATTACAACAAGACCATAAAATATAACCTTTTTTCTGTTATTCCTAATAAATTCTATATATTTGTTCCATAAACTCTTCATAATTAACCATGCCTTCCTATATTTGTAAAGCTTATAGTCCTAACAAATTATGTATACTATCTATATATATTAATTGAAGTAACATGGTTTAGCAATATAAAAATACGCCCAAAATATCAAAGACTATAGCCTCTAATACTTATAAGCGTATTTATACAAAAAGAAGTATTTAAAATATAAGGTCAGTTATCTGGCTAAAACGAGTAAGACTGTAGCTAGCAAGGGAGTAATCTGCTGCATCTCCAATTCCTGCACTGTCCATCCCTCCATTATGAGCTGCATCAATTCCCGCCTTAGCATCTTCTATAACAAGACATTCTTTTGGTTCTAGATTGACCATAGCAGCAGCCTTTATGAAAACCTCAGGATCTGGTTTGGATTTTTCAATATTAGTTCCATCGGAGATCCCATCAAAGAAATCCTCCAAACCAATACGACTAAGAATTAGTCTAGCATTCCTACTTGAGGAGCCGATAGCCAGCTTTAATCCAAGCTTTCTTAAGTTTTCTAAAGTAGTCTTAACCTCATCACTTAGATCCTCAGAGGACATTTCCATCAAGAGCTTCTTATATATTTCATTCTTTTCGTTAGCCAGCTGCACCTTTTCCTCCTGGGATAAAGGTGCACCAGCATACCTTTCCAATATGATTTCCAGACTATCCATTCGACTAACCCCCCTCAGTCGATTGTTAATCTGTTCATCAAAGTATATATCCAATCTATCTGCAAGTTGCTTCCAAGCTTTATAGTGATACTTATCCGTATGACAGATAACTCCATCGAGATCGAATATTATTCCTCTATATTTCATTATCTCTCATCCCCATTTCTACTATCAATAACAAGGGTATTCAAAAGAGTATATAAACTATCGTATACATATATATTCTTTGGACCTCCTTTAAGTAAGGTAAACTTACTTTGCTTCTTGTTAATCTCAACCATAATCTGGCTATCCTCATAATTAATCTTGAAAGAAAATTCTTTCCATGGTTTAGGGATTAATGGAGAGAAGTATAGTCCTTCTTCCTTAATTCGCAGTCCAGCAAAACCATAAACTATAGCCATATAATTACCACCCATATTAGCTGTATGAATTCCATCCTTAGTATTCTTATGGGTATTAAACAAATCCAGTTTCGCAGAATCTCCAAAATAATCATAAGCCTTATCTACCAAGCCCAGCTTTGATGCTACTATACTGAATATACATCTAGACAAGGATGAATCATGGGTAGTAATCTTCTCATAATAATCAAAGGATTTTCTAATTGTCTCAATAGACTGATAATCTTCAAATATAAAATGAGATAAAACTGTATCAGCCTGCTTACATACCTGGTATCTGTATAAGGTCAATGGATGATAATGTAGCAGTAAGGGGAACTTACTCTCTGGAGTATTCTCTATATCCCATACCTTCTTCTCAAGAAAAGAGTCATCTTGAGGATTAATTCCAAGCTTATCATCATAGGGAAGATACATAGCCTCTGCAGCCCTTTGGAATTCAAAGATTTCCTCTTCTTCCAGTCCTATCTTATCTGCTAGAGGCTTTAATGTTCCTGCCTCTCTTAATAATTCATATGTCTTTACCGCCCATTCCAGATTGTACCTTGCTGAAACATTAGTAAAGTAATTGTTATTAACAAGGCATGTATATTCGTCAGGACCTGTAACACTGTGAATTTTGAATTTTCCATCATGATAATGGCCTAGATCCATCCACAATCTAGCAGTTTCAAATAAAATCTCTGCTCCCTTGGTTTCAAGCAGGTCCATATCCTTAGTAGCCAGATAATATGCAACTACAGAATAAGCTATATCACCGTTAATGTGATATGCAGCTGTACCAGATGGGAAATAGCCTGAGCATTCAACACCCATTATTGTCCTCCATGGGTATAATACTCCTTTACTATGTCCTAAGTTTCTTGCATTTTCCCTAGCTTTATCTATGGTCCTATATCTAAAACTAATAAGGTTTTTAGTTATGTTTGCTTCAGTAAGATTAAAGAAGGGTTGAATGTACATCTCCGTATCCCAAAAATAATGTCCCTCATATCCTTCTCCACTAAGACCCTTAGCAGCTATATTACAATGCTCATCCTTACCTACAGACTGAATAAGTTGATAAGTATTATAATTAACAGCAGCTGTCAGATCATCATCACCCTTTATCTCCAATAAGCAATTATCCCAATATTCATCTAGATAAGCTTTTTGATGGTCATATAATGACTGTAATGTAAGTCCTATTGCCTTCTCCATCTCCTTCTTGGCACTGCTCAAGCTATCTGATGAGCGAATAGAATCAGTAAATACTGTGTACTTAAGTAAGGTAATAGTTTCATTTTCTGAAATCTTAGTATTAATATTAGCATCAGCCCTATGTCCATTAAGCTTAACTTCAATAGATCCTTCCTTAGACAAGAAGTGCTTTACAGCTGTGCACACCTCTAGCCCTGATTTTGAAGTACGGGATCTTAGGTATGAAATCTTTTCCTGAATCCAAGCTCCATCAGCTATAAGATACCTAGGACTTTCTCTTGCAATTCTAGGATCATTATTGTTACTATAATTTCTTACTTCTCCATTATGCCCTGATATAAACTCAATATCTCCCGAGAAATTAAGGGCTGTAACTGAATATTCAATTGTAAATAAGGAAAGCTGATAAAAGGAAGTCATCCTCTTAATAACAACTTCAACCTCATTACCATTAGGAGCTCTCCAAACCACCTTGCGACCAGTAATACCCTTTTCCATATCAAGCCATCTTTTGCTATATAGGACTTCACCTTCATACATAGTAAAAGTCTGATCATTAATCTTTAAGTAAATTGTCTGTGTATCTCCAATATTAAGCATGGTTTGTTTTTCTTCAATAAGACCATGGAGATTTTCTGCCTGTTTCATATCTGCAATATCATAGAAACCATTAATATATGATCCCTTGATTGTGTCAAACCCTTCAGGATAACCTTCCTCATAATTTGACCTTATGCCAATATATCCATTAGCATTGTGAAACACTGTCTCATTAACCATTAATTCCTCATTATTCATGGTTAAATTTTCAACTTCATAAACTAGTTGCTTCGTTATCATTATGTCCTCCATAAATAGTGTAATTGCAATTACTACATCTTAACAGCACCAGCTGCAACACCTTTAACAATATGCTTCTGAGCAGCCACATAGAAAATAATAACTGGTATTATTGTTAAAGTAAGACCTGCCATTGCTAAATTCCACTCTATTGTAAACTGTCCAAAGAAAAATGCTGTCGATAATGGGATTGTTCTAAGGGCTTTATCGGACAAGGTAAGGGATGGTAACAGGTAGTCATTCCAAATCCAAATAACGTCAAGTATCATAACTGTAACAGTAGTTGGTTTTAACATAGGAAATACTATACTAAAGAATACTCTACCTTTATTACATCCGTCTATTGTTGCTGCTTCTTCCAAGGATATTGGAATTGATTTAATAAAGCCGTGGTATAGAAAAACAGCCATACTTGCACCAAAACCAACATTCATGTAGATCAAACCACCAAGAGTATTTAACATTGGGATATGTAATGTATCTCTAATCCATCCCATTACCTGCATCAAAGGCATCATAATGGTCTGGAAAGGAATTATCATTGTTGCAACAAATACAAAAAATATCAGCTTACTTAGCCTATTATTATTACGAACTAGCATCCATGCAGTCATTGAAGCTAACAAAACAATTATTGCTATAGAAGCAACTGTCACAATTATTGAATTTCCGAAAGCCCTAAAGAAATTCATCTTCTCCATAGCAAGCTTATAATATTCTAGTGTGAATTCACTAGGTGGAGCCATCATGTTAGAATAAAGCTCTTGCCTATCTTTAAAGGAATTCACAAACACGATATATATAGGGAATAGATGGAGTAGGCAAAATCCGATGATTATCACTTGTATGATAAATCTTGTGATCTTTTTCATTACATCTCCACCTCCCTCTTCTTAGTGATGGCAACCTGAATTAATGTAATCGTTGCAACTGCTATAAAGAAAACAATAGCTTTGGCCTGACCATATCCATATCTATTCAATGAGAATATCTCATTATAAATATTCATAGCCATCATCTCTGTAGAGTTATTAGGGCCTCCACCTGTCAATGAAACGTTAACGTCAAATATCTTAAAGCAATTGGATAGGGTCATAAATAAACAGATTGTAAATGAAGGCATTATTAATGGAAACTTAACATGCAATAGTGTCCTCCAAAATCCAGCTCCATCAACTTTTGCAGCTTCCACAACATCCTCAGGTATAGACTGAATTCCGTTAATATATATAATCATTATATAACCAGCCATCTGCCATGTTGTGACAACAATCATAGCAACTAAGGCATACCTTGGATTAAGTAGCCAGCTAAAGAAAATGTTATTTATGCCTGTGATCTCACCTATCATTTTAAATAAATCTGTAAAAATAAACTTCCATATGTACCCTAGTATTAAGCCACCGATTAAATAAGGCATAAAAAGCATGGTTCGTACGGCATTTCTAATTCTTAATCTACTAGTAACTACAAGTGCAAATCCGAGACCAATTACATTAATTATTAATACTGAAATAACAGTAAATAATAGGGTGTGTGTCACTGAAGATAAAAATCTCTTGTCTGAAAATATACGAATATAGTTATCAAAACCCACAAATGTTTTGGGGTTAAGTGGCATTCCATCCCAGGAGATAAAGGAATACCCTATACCAATAACAAATGGCACTATTACAACTGTTGTAAACACAAATAGTAAAGGGATTACAAACAAGACGTACCAAGCTTTGTCCTTTCTTTTTCTCATATTAACAACCATGCCTTTCTTCATAATGAACTAACTTTGAGCCTTAGGGGCAAGATTTTTCAATCTAGTCTCCTTATAGTACAGAAATCTAACATCAACTTAAAACTCTACAAGAAGATGTTAGATTTCTGATGTTAATATATATTATCCTTATTTCTCCCGCCTTTATTGACCAGCCTGAACAAATGCCTCAGTAAGTTTTACTAAGAAGTCTGTTCCAGACAAATCAGTTGTAAAGAACTCTTCAGTTACAGGTTTAAGATATACATCTACAATACCTGCAGGCCAATGACTATTAGGCCAACCAATTGTATTACCATCTGCAGCATATTCAGAAACAGATTGAGATAAAGGATCAAGCTGTGGACTTTCCATGTTAGAAACAACAGGAATAAATCCGAACTCTTCCATCATAAATCTTTCCCCAGTTTCGCTTGTATACAACCAAGTAATAAAGTCCTTACCTGCAGCGATCTCTTCGGCAGTAGCCTGGGAATTAACATACCAGCAAGTAGGTACAGCAACTGCAAGCTTGTTATTTCCTAATAGAGGTAGTGCCATCATACCCATCTCAAAGTCAACATCATAATCTGAGAACATGCCATATGCCCAGTTTCCTTGATGTATAGATGCAGACTTACCAGTAGCAAAATCACCAGTTTCCTTATCATATGTAACTTCTAGAGGGTTAACTGTATACTCTCTTATTGCTTCCATAAACTTAGCAAATTCTACGAACTCAGGTGTATCAACCATAGAAACCTCGCCAGCAACAAGCTTATCAATGTAATCATAAGGATCATCCTGTAATGCAAATGGTGTATTAAGAATATGTCCAATTAAGAAATAGCTTTCCTGAGATAAACTAAATCCATTAATTCCAGCTGCTTTTTGATCCTTAAGCATTTTTACAAATGTATCATAATCAGTTACTGATCCCTCAGGAACAAGACTCTTATTATAAACCACACCAAAGCCTTCCATTGTATAAGGGATACCAACTACTTTGCCATCAATCTCATCTTCCATATTCTCAGCAACATTGCCTAAGAATGTAAGATCACTTAGATCTGCTAGATAAGCCTTAAGTTCTTCTGACTCAGCTCCAGGTGCTAATGAGAAAACTGTAGGTCCTTGATTGTTACCTAAACGTATCTTTAATTGCTGAAGATAATCGTCACCAGTTGTTCCCCATACTTCAACTTCAACACCAGTTTCTTCAGTATAAGCTTTAGCTGCTGCTTCAAGTTGATCAGTGATCTCAACTTTAGATTGGAAAATTACAATCTTTTCGGCTGCCTTTGGAGCCTCTTCCTTAACATCATCCTTCTTATCTGAAGTATCAGCCGACTTAGTTGGCTGATTGTCATTATTGGTTCCTTTGTCTCCTCCCTTACATCCGGTTAAAGCAAATGCCATAACTAGAACAAGACTTAGTAAAATAGTTATAATCTTTTTAGTTTTCATATCTCCCTCTCCTTTTATTAGAATAATCAATAAAACGTTATACATGTAATATAATGCATTAATAATTATTTGTCAATATTAATTAAGTTTATTCGATATTTATAACCATACTTTGTCAACATTGCACAAGTGGACAAAATAAAACCAAGGAATAATCAATTTTTCTTGTTGATTTTCACTTGGTTTTACTAAACATTTTATTAAATTTGCGATTATTTTACTAACTAATAAGAATCCTTCTCAGAAACTGTATCTCTCCAGATAATTTTTGCAGAAATCTTAAAGGTTTCAACATTCCTTTGGCCTCTGATATTCTCAATTAAGTATCTGGCTGCTATATAGCCCCTCTCGTAGTTTGGAATAGAAACTGTTGTAAGTCCCATAGCTTCAGCCAAGTCACAATTATCAAAACCTGTAATTGCAATATCCTCAGGAACTCGGATACCATTATCTCTAAAGGCCTTCATAGCGCCTATAGCCATATTATCATTGGCACAAACAAGGCAATCTGGTAGTTCTCTACTAAGCATTAAGATCTTTGCCGCTGTGTATCCACTTTTCTCCCTATAGTTACCAGCAAAGTAGCTCTTTTGTTGAAACTCTAGATTATTAGCCTCTAGCGCATCTTTAAAAGCCCTAAACCTCTCTTTATTATCTGCTGTTTCCTCAGGGCCTCCTACAAAACCAAATCGCCTATATCCTCTATCAATACATCCTTGTATAAGTTCATACATGGGTTCGTAATTATTCACTACCACACTTTTTATATAGGGATTTTTAACTATTCTATCAAGAACCACAATTGGATAGTTCTCACGGGCAAGGCGAATAAGAGTTTCATCCTGCATCTTCTTGTCCAATATAATACTTCCACATGTCAGTGTACTATTCATATACTTCTCACAGGATTTATCTGTACATATAATCAAGTCAAAATCATTGTCTTTTAGGTAATCGCTAATTCCGTTGATTATCTTCAAATAAAAGCTTCTATCAAAATCGCTGAAATTAAACAAAATAGTATTACTCTTTCCTGTTTTCAAGCTTTTACCTGCTGGATTAGGACAATAATTCATCTCTTCACAGATTTTTAAAACAAGCTCTCTTGTCTTCTCACCAACATTCTTTTTATTATTAAGAACATTAGATACTGTAGATACAGACACACCTGCTCTCTTTGCTACATCCTTAATCCCAACCATTGCAAGCCTCCCTAATAATATTTGACCCAATTAATCATTATAATAACCAAGCCATATTTCTATGAATTATACTATAATTTTCATATATTAAATCAATTTTACCCTATCACTAATAAAATTTCAACAGTTTTATGTAAAACATTTGATATTTTACTAACAAGAATCTTGTTTAAAGAAAAAGACTTCATTACATAGTATATAGAAATATACAGGTTATGAAGTCATAATTATTACATTCTTAATTATTAAAGTAATAGTAGACCCTCTAGATCTAATATTTTAATTCTTCTTTGTGGTAGCTGTCTAATCAACCCTTCATCCTCCATATCAGCAAATTTCCTACTGATGGTTTCTGGTGTTGTACCTAGATAAGATGCCAGGTCCTTTTTACTCATTGGCAGCTTAAACTCCAAATCTTCATCACCCTCTTCTATACAATCCGCTAAAAACAAGGCAATTCTCGTCTCTACGGTTTCTGTAGCTACTCTAGCAGTTTGCTTCTCTGAGGTTGCAAGTCTTTGTGAAAATTCTGTAAGAACCTTAAGAGATATACTTGGGTATTTGATGAGATAACCTTGAAGTTCCTTACGGGTAATCGTACACACATTAGTATCAACCATAGCCTCTGCATATGCCTCATGAACATCTTCTTTAAATAAAGCAAGTTCCCCGGTGAAATCTCCTGGATCAAGGATTCGAAGTAACTGCTCTTTACCATTTTCAGAGAGATGATATATTTTAATTCTGCCCTTGCTAACAATATAGAGAGAGTCCGATTCTTCTCCAGCTTTATATATGATTTCTCCCTTTTTAAAAGAAAGTGATTTTGTGGCATTCATTATTTCATCCATCTGTTCATTCTCAAGATGATTGAAAATAGGTACTAGTGAAATACAAGAATGATGGCTAAGGTCACAGTGATCCCCTCCACATGTCCTACCATGATGATGGTGATTAGAATGTTTCATATTCCCCATAACATATTCTCCTTTCTTTTATATAGGATTGGCTAATCTTTTTATTAGCTATAAGTATAAACCAATTATTATTATCTTTCAATTATAAGTCTACTCCTATTCCTAGAATGGTATAAGTCACAACCTAAAAAGGTTGCCTGTTAATGAACATTTCACTTAGTTCCACATAAGATAATTCTAACGTAGATTAACATCCCTTAGATGCTAATAACATTCAGGAGGAGCATATGAATCGTCTAGACCAAGCACCAATAGGAAGTCATGTAATAGTTGATAATATTCATTCTACTGGATTGTTAAGAGAAAGGATGCTAGCCCTAGGACTAACCAAGGGTGCTAAGGTAGAGGTTATAAGAAGAGGTCCCTCTGGGGACCCAACTATTTATAATATAAGAGGTGCTATGATAGCTCTTCGGTGGGAAGAAGCCTCTTTAGTATCTATTAATTACTAAATCTTCAAAAACGTTGGGAAAGGCATGGTCATGTATGGGTCTAACATTTCAATCAACACAAGGTAATGCTATGAATGACTTATATAAAATAAATATAAAAGATGGACAAAATGTAATTGCTCTAGCAGGTAATCCTAACACTGGTAAAAGTACTGTTTTTAATACCTTGACTGGACTCCACCAACATACTGGCAATTGGCCAGGTAAGACAGTAGTTAATGCTATCGGTGAGTTCAAGATACATGGCTCTGAATATGTAGTAGTTGATCTTCCTGGAACCTATTCACTTTTCCCCTCATCCCAAGAGGAGGAGGTGGCAAGGGATTTCATTTGCTTTGGAAATTCTGATCTGGTAGTTGTGGTTGCAGATGGTACTTGTCTTGAAAGAAATCTTAACCTCTTATATCAGATAATGGAGCTTACTAACAAGGTTATCCTATGTATTAATTTAATAGACGAAGCAAGAAAGAAAAATATTATAATTGATCATAAAGGTCTTGAGACTGAACTTGGGATACCAGTTGTATTATGTGCTGCTAGAAATGGCTATGGAATAAAAGAATTAAAAGATACAATCCAT
>DUNS01000271.1 GCA_012839235.1 Clostridiales bacterium | reverse complement strand
TAATTCTTCCGAATATGCCGCCCTATTATGATGAAGTTATTGCAGAAAACTACATAAAAGGGACCAAGTTTCGCTCAAGTGGGTGTGATGGGTTTTTGCAGGAATACATAGTGACTGATGTAGACAGAATTCTATTATTACCTGATATAATAGATAATCATGTGGCAGCTTTTTTAGAGCTTATATCAGTTGCAGTAGATGCAATATATCGTTTTGAGCAATATTCTCATGCACGTAAAGAAATTATCGGTGTATGGGGAGACGGTAACCTAGGGTATATTACAGCTTTAATGTTGAAGAAAATATACATAGATTCTAAAATCGTAGTATTTGGTAAGAATGCGGACAAGCTTATAGATTTCTCTTTCGCAGATGAATCCTATCTAATAACTGATATCCCAGACAACATTTTAGTTGATCATGCTTTTGAATGCGTAGGAGGAAGTAGTTCTAGTGCTGCTATAAATCAGATTATTGATCTAATAGAGCCAGAGGGAACGATGTCAATTATGGGGGTGTCGGAATATGAGGTGGGATTAAATACGCGACTAGTATTAGAAAAGGGCATTACAATTATAGGGAATTCCAGAAGTAGCCATCTTAATTTTGAACGGGCAATAGATATATTATCTAAGAACCCAGATGCTTTAGAACACCTAGAGAGGCTAGTATCTAGTGTAGTAGAGGTTTCAAGTATTCAACAGATAGAAGAGGCTTTCGAAAATGATATAAAAAAATCTTATGGAAAAACCATATTAAGATGGAATACATAGAGAAAAATAGACGGACGGGAGTTGGATATGAAACATATAAAGTATTGGATGCAGGTATTTTTGCTACCAATTTATTGGTTCTCTTTTATAACAATTAGAAGTAAAAGAATCTATTTATTTGGTAGCTCATTCGGAAAACGTTTTGCAGACAATTCTAAGTACTTGTATTTGTATGCATCTCAACATAAAAAAGATGTTATTCACCCAATATGGATAACACATAAAAAAGAAATTGCTAAAATGCTTACAGAGAATGGATATGAAGCCTATTATTATAAATCAGTAAAAGGCATGTGGTATTGCTTAAGAGCAAGATATTATATATTTGATAATTACTCCAAGGATATATCCTTTTGGTTATCTGGTGGAGCGAAGAAGATTAATCTGTGGCATGGAACCGGAAATAAGAAAATTAATTATGATAATAAGTTTGATGAAGTTAGACACCCAAAGAATAATTGGGATAGATTAAGATTTGCTTTAAGAAGAATGTCAGATGAAAAACCATCTCATTATATTCTGGCAACCTCAGAGATGATGGGAGATATCTTTGCCTCGGCCTTTCGAGTTCCAAGAAATCATATTATTGTAGATGGATATCCCAGGAATGATGTATTATTCAAGGACTGCAAGATAAGACAATTATATACGGAAGAAGAGAAAGAAGTTATAAGCACTTTAAAAGAACTTAAAGATGATAACTATAAGATATTGTTATATATGCCAACCTTTAGAGATTCTGAAACTAAGTTCTTTGATGTGATGGATTTAAAAAGCTTCAATGAATTTTTATATGATAATAGATTAATTTTTCTTACTAAATTACACCCAAAATCAAAACTAAAATTAGAGTTTGAAAGAATAAAGCTTTCTAATATTATTAATGCATCAGCTGATGTGGACCCATATACTATCTTGGAATTTGCTGATGTATTAACAACAGATTATTCTTCTGTATATACTGATTTTTTGTTATTGAACAGACCCTCTGTACTTTTTACTTATGATTTGGAAGAATACTCAAGAGATACAAGAGAGTGTTATTTTGATTATGATGATTACATACCTGAGCTTAGAACCTATACTATGGAAGAGTTCCAAGAGGGAATTTTAAGGGTTTTAAAAAAGGATGAGTTTGAAGAGGGTAGAATAGAGCTAAGGAGTAAGATGTTTGCTTATGTGGATAGTGGGTCATGTGAGAGAATATTGGGGAAAATAGAAAACATATAGTAGAAAACATATTACAAGAAGGATATACGGAGGGATAGAATGTACAAAGATTTTCTAGAATATGATCTAATTAGCCTTGATATATTTGATACTTTACTATTACGGGCAGTATCAAAGCCTGCAGATATCTTTAAATTAGTATGGAAAGAGTCTAAGAAAAAGGGAATTAGTTTACTTGATATTAGCCCAACTGAATTTATGAAGCTAAGGATAGAGTGTGAAAGACGTGCACGAAATAAGGCCGATAACAGGGAAGTGAATTTGAGAGAGATTTATAATGAGCTCCCAAAATTTGTGGTCTCTGATTTGCAACAGTTAATACAGATTGAGGTAGAGATAGAACAAAGATACTGCTATAAAAACTTTGATATATATAAGTTAGTAGAAGTGTTAGAACAATTAGGAAAGACTATAGTTCTACTTTCTGATATGTATCTTTCAGTTAATCAAATTGAAAGTATATTAACATATAACGAAATCGATTTAAACAAATTTGACTCCATTATAGTATCTAATGAAGAGGGATGTAGTAAACAGACAGGTGAATTATACGATGTGCTTTTTGGTAGATACCCTGATGTTAGCAAAGATAGAGTTCTTCATATTGGTGATAATAAGAGCAGTGATTTTGATCAGGCCAAAAAAAAAGGCATAGATTCTATTCATTATTATGTTATTCCGGACAAATTAAACAGTATATATGATTATGAAAGAATACGTCATAATATACCACAACCAGAGTTGATTTCCTTGCGAAAGCTAGCTTCACAAAGTAGTTTTATTAATAAAGTGGATTATAATGAAGAGGAAAGAATAGCCTATGAGATAGGTGCTAGTGTAGTAGGACCATTTATGAGCCATTTTGTAGACGGTGTGTGTGACCAACTAGAAAGACTACATATCGATAAAGTTTATCCTCTGATGAGAGAAGGATATTTATTAGGCGAATTATTAAGGAGTGAAATAGAGTATAGAAACAAAAAGATACTTGTCAAGCCAATATATGTATCAAGGAAGGTTACATATATTCCTTCCATAGAGAAGATTAATCGTGAAGAAATAGAAAACTTAATTGGAGCAAGAAACCTAACGATAAAAGAAGCAATTGAAATGGTTGGTCTTAGTGTAGAAGATTTTTATGAAGTAAGTAAGTTTCTTGATATACCCTTAAAGATCTCTCATAGATATAATGTCTTTAACACTACACTAAAGGAATATGTAATAGATAAATTTTCAGAGATAGATAACATATCTCATATAGAAAAATTTATACAAGGGCAAAGAAGTCTTCTAGTAGATTATTTAAAACAGGAAATTGGAGACTTTGAGAATATAGCAACTATAGATATTGGTTTTTTTGGGCGTATTCAATTCTGGATTGAAAAAGCCTTGGATTTGGAAGGTATTAAACATAATATTAAGCACTTTCTAGCTATTGGAGTAATTGGCGACAAGCTTATTGATGGATTGAACATGGAAGGATACTATGGAAGTATTGGCGAGAATATGGACCTGATCACCACTATTCATAGGACAACAGATGTTTTAGAAAAGCTGATATCAGTAACAGAAGGCAGTACAATAGGTTATATATATAATGGTGTTAAAGTAGAGCCTTTAAAAGATAAAGAATTACCATTTAAGAGGATAACAGATATTGTTTTTAAAGGTATTTTGGATTATCAGAAGTACTGGATTAGATTTAAAGAGCATAAACCAAATTTAGTGAAGCGCATTCTTACAAAGCGAAGAGAAAGCTTAATGATTATTCATAGGTTAATTGATATGCCAAAGTTAGAAGAAGTGGAATTCTTGATGAACTTGGAGGGTGACACTAATTTTGGTACTGAATATCGAAAGAAATTAATTACTGATGATAATATAAGGCTTATGAAAGAAAAAGGACTGGATTTTATCGATAAATGTAATGCAAGCTACACATATGAGGATTCTAATATTGTTTGGCCGAAAGGGCTAATTACTTTAGGAGATGAATTCTATTATGTTAGAAGGGCAATAAAGAACAATGCCAATAATGAAACTGTGAAGCTTATGCAGGAAGTTTTAGAAGATGTTGTAAAGCAGGGAATACAAGAAGTGGCTTTATATGGTGCTGGTGAAAATGGTAGGCAGTTTTATTTTATGTGTAAGTTGTATAATGTTAAGGTGAATTGCTTTATTGATAGGAAAGAGTCACTTTGGGGGACGGAAAAGGAAGGAATTAAGGTAATGGGGCTAAAAGAGGCGATAGAGAGAGGATGTGATACATTTATTATTACTTCTTTATTCTCTATTAGTGAGATAAGATATTATATTGAATTATATTTTAAAAAAAATAAGGCGGTTGTTTTTCATGTTTAAAATATGTAGAGAGGAAGTAGTGATTTAATGGAAAGCAAATTGGTTATATTTGGAGCATCTATAGGCGGTGTTAAAGTTGCAAATACATTATTTAACTTAAATATAAATTTTGAATTCTTTGTAGACAATGATGAAAAAAAATGGGGGAGCATTATTAATGGGAAAAATATTTGTTCTCCAAGAGTTTTGACAGAGAAAGTATATAACATAATTATAGCAAGTGCATATTATGAGGAAATTGAAAAGCAATTATATGAAATGGGAATAAAGGAAGAGAATATTATTGTTAAAGAAAATCTTATTATAGAAAATTATAATGAGAAATTATGTACATATTTTGATAAACAAAAGGAGGAGTATGAAGAG
>DUNS01000270.1 GCA_012839235.1 Clostridiales bacterium | reverse complement strand
GAATCCATAAGAAAAAGACCTATGGGAAGAATAATGACTCCCCTTAAATTGATGGGTGCAGATATAGAGAGTGAACAAGATAATGGCTGTGCTCCTTTGTTGATAAACTCAAAGGTAAAACAAAGCGAACTAAGTGCAATCCACTACATATCTCCTGTTGCTTCTGCTCAGATAAAGTCCTGTGTCCTTCTTGCTGGATTATACGCTGAAGGGAATACTAGAGTAACTGAACCAGTTCTGTCAAGAGACCATACAGAACGGATGCTTAGAGAATTTGGGGTAGATGTTCTTTCAGATAATAATGTAACAACTGTTAAGGGAAACCAATCCCTAATAGGAAGTAGGATTCATGTTCCAGGAGATATATCCTCCGCCGCCTATTTTATTGCCGCAGGATTAATTGTGCCAAACTCTGAATTGGTTATTAAGAATGTTGGGATCAATCCTACAAGAGACGGAATAATTAAGGTCTGCCAGCAGATGGGCGCTAATATTCACCTTGATAATGTAATTGATAAAGGGGGAGAGCCTGTAGCTGATATAGTCATAAAACACAGTGAGCTTCATGGCACTATTATAGAAGGCAGTATTATTCCAACCCTAATTGATGAGATCCCAATTATCGCTGTCCTTGCCTGCTTTGCCCAAGGAGACACGATTATTAAGGATGCTGCAGAACTAAAGGTTAAGGAATCTAATCGTATCGATGTGATGGTGGAAAACCTATCTAAGATGGGGGCAGATATTACTGCTACAGAGGATGGTATGATTATTCGTGGAGGCAGATCCCTTCACGGGGCAACTGTAGAAAGTAAGTTGGACCACCGTATAGCCATGTCATTTGCCATAGCCAGCCTAATGGCTGAAGGTGATACAGAGATTATAGATGCTGATTGCGTAGATATATCCTATCCTCAGTTCTACGAAGATCTGGAAAGACTTAAGGCCAGAGCCAGTTAGCCATTATTAGAACTGTAATTAATCCTGTTATATATGATAAAAGTCTGTACTAAAGGTTTAATACTTCCTCTAGTGCAGACTTTTTACTATCATAAACTTGCAGATTAGGAGTTCGAAAGTCTTCGACTTTCGATACTTGTAACTGCTTTCTTAGTATTTCTTTATACATGTGTCCATGTATCTCACCTGATCCTTTGGATACTTTTGTTGTCTTTAGATTTCCATATTCATCAAATTTCCTGTAGTAGTAATGATTTGTGTCTTTATAAAGTTCCCATCCATCATTATCACAGAAGCGCTTTAGTTCTTTCCAGGTTGGCATACGATACTTTCTCCAATCTTATTAGCATCTTGTAAAATTAGAGCTTTCAATACGTAAGAAATATGTCTCTTCCGGTTTGGTATCTTGCTCCAATACTGAAAATCATTGTAGTATTCTTCTGAATACTCAAGAATTTCATCTGCTAATTTTATCCTAGCTTCTTTCTCTGTTGAGCCATTAGCGACAAGGTCAATTTCATTTAAAGATAAAGTTACCGAGTTATCACTTTCAACATACTTATCTGCAGTAAATTCATAAACTTCTAAAATATCACTAAATAGATTAACATCGGTTAATAAAACATGATCTCTTGTACGACTTATTATTTGAGGTTTTTCATGAACAGCAGAATCAATTAACTGACTCCAACCTTTTCTTGCATCCGTGGCAGAAATAACATTAATTTTTTTATTCATTCAATTCATCCTTTATTTCGATTAAGTTTGTTAGTATTTGTCTTAGTGTTAACACTTTTTAAATATATT
>DUNS01000029.1 GCA_012839235.1 Clostridiales bacterium | reverse complement strand
TTACTGGGATTAGAAAATATATCAAAAACTGTGTATTAGGATATATTGCTGCAAATGCAAAAAACATTGATCCATATACATAATCTATAGATGGGTTTTCGGAAAAACCAGTAATTAGATAGGTGATCCAAGATGCTATAACATTAAAAAACACACCAGAAAAAAAATAGAGATTAAGTCTAAAAGCCCCCCATGCTCTTTCTAAGGAATTACCAATCATATAAAACATATAGGCTGCTAAAACTACAAACAAAAGATCTCTTATTGACACTTGTGGAATGATAAAGGTAACTAGTCTCCACACTTGTCCCCTTTTTATCATATCAAAATCCAAACTTAGAAACACCCTATAAAACAATGGAGAAATTGTGTTAATCATTAATCCAAGACCATAAAGTATAACTACATACTTCATAAGATTAGGGATTGCATATCTTCCAAATCTTCTTTCAAGTTTATTTAGTAAGTTCATATACATCCATGCCTTTCCTTGCACTAAATAAATCTGACTTATAATACCTAAACCAAATCTATTAAAATAATTTTTTCTTCTTGAAAATCACTGCAATTATAATTGTAACTAACATTGCAACTAGAGTTACTATAAGAAACCCATGGGGATGATCTCCTCCAGGGATATTAACAAAGTTCATTCCATAAAAGCTAGCTACCATAGTGGGAACTGATAAAACAATAGTTATAGCAGCTAGAAACTTCATAACAATATTCTGATTATTAGAAATAATAGAAGCAAATGCATCCATGGTTCCACTTAATATACCAGTATAAATATTAGCCATTTCGATAGCCTGTTTATTCTCGATAATCAAATCCTCAAGAAGATCCTCGTCCTCAGGATAATGCTTAATCTTCTCAAGCTTTAGCATCTTTTCGAAAACAACTTCATTAGAACGTAGGGATGTTGTAAAGTATACTAGGCTCTTCTCCAATTCAAGTAGCTCAATTAGCTCACGGTTTTGGGTAGAAATATGAAGCTTCCGTTCTACTTCCTCACTCTTTCTGTCTATAGTTCTAAGATGTTGAAGAAATGTAGAAGCATTTTTATATAGAATCTGAAGAATAAATCTTGTCTTCTTATAAGTATAGAAATTCCTTACTCTACCATCGCTAAAATAACTAAGTATGGGAGTATCCTCTAAGCAGTTTGTTATTAGATAGTTCTCAGTTAGATATATACCTAATGGAATTGTAACATAACGGTCTTTATCATTTCTTTTCTCTAAGGTAGGTATATCAACTAAGATTAAGTCATAGTTATCTTCGACTTCAATTCTTGCTCTTTCCTCTTCATCCAGTGGTGCTCGTAAATTATTAATATCAATACCTGTCACATTAGAAATATCTAATAATTCTGTAGCTGTGGGGTTAGTCAGTTTAACCCAGCATCCCTCTACTAGCTCATCTAATTTTGTCAGAGTATTCTCTGATGTAATATAAATCTCGATCATAATTACTCCTTTCCACCGCCCATATGTAGTAGAAAGGAATATAAATTCGATCTCAGTGTTCGATAGTCAACTGGATAATCGGATTCATATTGCAATCTACTACATTGGCAGCTATAAAAATATTCAATTCTCTTGGTCGACTGCAACTACTACCCGGTCCAGCATCCATCAAAACCACATCCTTCTTTATATTATTCAACCTTATTATTTCTAGTCAAAGTTAAATTCATTATAAGTTTTTAATATACCTTTGTCAAACAAAAGATTAGGTCGACAAATTTATTGAAAAACCTCTAAACATACTTTTATTTTCACCTTTTCCAACAAATATCATATAATATTTTAAACAATTTTAACAATTCCCTAAGCCTTTTATAAGAATTAAGTCATTGAACTTCAAGATTTAGTATCGTATAATTAAGGAAGTTATTTTTTCCTGCATTTTATAGGAAATAGTGTGAAACGAAGTTTACACTGTTTTCGAGATGCCTTATAAGGGCATCATGTAGATTTAGATTGAAATTTCAATATTTTTCAATTTGTTATGAGGAGAGGCATGGTTATAAGAATGACAGATAAGATGTTAGGTATTGATATTGGTTCAACTACCGTAAAGATAGTAATTATTAATAAAGATGGAGAACTGCTATTTTCTGATTATGAGCGACATTTCGCTAATATTCAGGAGACCTTGGCCCAGCTTATGAAAAAGGCAGAGAATGCCATAGGCAATATTACTGTTGCCCCAGTTATGACTGGCTCAGGTGGTCTAGCCATCTCTAAGAATATGGGTATCCCATTTGTCCAGGAGGTTATAGCTGTTTCTACAGCCTTACAGGACTACGCCCCGCATACTGATGTTGCTATCGAGTTAGGTGGTGAGGATGCAAAGATTATCTACTTTACCAATGGTATTGATCAAAGAATGAACGGCATATGCGCTGGAGGAACTGGATCTTTTATTGACCAGATGGCAAGCTTACTTAATACAGATGCCGCAGGTCTTAACGAATATGCAAAATCATACAAAACCATCTATCCTATTGCTGCTAGATGTGGTGTTTTTGCAAAATCAGATATTCAGCCTTTGATTAATGAGGGAGCAACTAAGCCAGACCTATCAATTTCTGTTTTTCAAGCTGTTGTTAATCAGACCATAAGCGGACTTGCTTGTGGTAAGCCCATCCGTGGCAACATTGCTTTTCTAGGTGGACCTTTACATTTTCTTACGGAACTTAAAAAAGCTTTTATAAGAACTCTGAACTTAACACAGGAACAAGTAATTGCGCCCGAACATTCTCACCTTTTTGCAGCAATTGGAGCAGGGATGAATTGTGACCCGGAGACAACAACAGACATTCATTCACTTTATATAAAATTATTTAATGGCATTAAGATGGATTTTGAAGTACATAGAATGGAACCTCTATTTAATGATGAAGAAGAATATGAGGTCTTTAAAGACAGGCATGCTCAGCACACCGTTAAAAAAGGAAGCTTAAAGGATTATGAGGGTAACTGCTTCCTAGGTGTTGATGCCGGTTCAACCACAACTAAAGTGGCTGTTGTTGGGGATGACGGCACCCTACTCTACTCCTTTTATAGCAATAATAATGGTAGTCCCCTAAAGACAACAATTAGAGCTATTAAGGAAATCTATGAAATCCTTCCTGAGAATGCCCATATCGTACGCTCCTGTTCAACTGGTTATGGTGAAGCTCTAGTAAAAGCAGCTCTTCTTCTAGATGAAGGTGAAGTAGAAACCGTGGCTCACTACCATGCAGCTGCATTTTTTGAGCCTGACGTAGACTGTATCCTGGATATCGGTGGTCAGGATATGAAGTGCATCAAGATAAAGAATAATACTGTAGATAATGTTCTGTTAAATGAAGCTTGCTCCTCAGGCTGTGGTTCATTTATAGAGACCTTTGCCAAATCCCTTAATTATGATGTTAAGGACTTTGCAAATGTAGCTTTATTTGCAGAAAATCCTATAGATCTAGGAACTAGGTGTACAGTATTTATGAATTCAAAGGTTAAGCAAGCGCAAAAAGAAGGTGCTACAGTTGCTGACATATCCTCAGGCCTTGCTTATTCGGTTATAAAAAATGCTTTATATAAGGTCATAAAGATTACCAATCCTAAGGATCTTGGTAATAAGATGGTTGTTCAAGGAGGTACCTTCTATAATGATGCTGTACTTCGAAGCTTTGAGCGAATCTCTGGAATTGAGGCGGTTCGTCCAGATATAGCAGGTATTATGGGTGCATTTGGTGCAGCCCTTATTGCTATGGAACACTATAGTGGTGAAGAGACTACTATGCTTACCATTGACGCCATAAATGAATTAAAATATGATACCTCTATTGCTCGCTGTGGCCGTTGTACCAATAATTGCTTGCTGACCATCAATAAGTTTACTGGTGGTAGACGATTTATCACTGGTAACAGATGTGAACGAGGAATCGGTAAAGAGAAGAATGCTGACAATATACCTAACCTTTTCGATTATAAAATGGAAAGATATTTCGGCTACCCATCCTTAACTAAGGATGAGGCCACAAGAGGAACCGTTGGTATTCCTAGGGTTCTTAATTTGTATGAGAACTACCCTTTCTGGTATACCTTCTTCACTAAACTTGGATATGAAATTGTATTATCTCCTTCATCAACTCATAAAATATATGAGCTTGGTATAGAGTCTATCCCAAGTGAATCCGAGTGCTACCCAGCCAAGCTGGCCCATGGCCATATCAAATGGCTTTTGGATAAAGGGGTTAGTTATATATTCTACCCAAGCATCCCTTATGAAAGAAATGAGGTTGATGGAGCTAATAATCATTATAACTGTCCTATAGTCACCTCTTACCCAGAGAATATCAAGAATAATGTTGAAGAATTAAAGGATCCCAATATCATTTTTGAAAATCCTTTTATGTCATTTGAAAGCAAGGATATACTATCTAATAGACTTGTTGATATATTTATTGAGAAACCAGGCTTTACTAAAAATGAAATCCTTAGTGCTTGTGATGCTGCCTGGGAAGAGCTAGAGGCTGCGAGAGATGATATGAGGAAAAAAGGTGAGGAAACCTTAGCATATCTTCATGCATCTGGTCGTAAGGGTATAGTTCTTGCAGGACGTCCATATCATATTGATCCAGAAATCAACCATGGTATTCCTGAACTAATTAATTCCTTTGGGGTTGCAGTATTAACTGAAGATGCTGTATCCCACTTAGGAGATATTGATAGACCTACTATTGTTGTTGATCAGTGGATGTATCATTCAAGATTATACGCAGCTGCTTCATTTGTCAGAACTCAGCCTAATCTTGAGCTTATCCAATTAAATTCATTCGGCTGCGGCTTAGACGCAGTTACCACAGATCAAGTGCGAGACATCCTGACCAAGTCAGATAAGATATATACTGTTCTTAAGATAGATGAGGTTAATAACCTAGGTGCTGCAAGAATTCGAATTCGCTCACTTCTATCTGCAATTAAGGAAAGGGAACATAAGCACATTGAGCCACATATAGCTGATGCTGCCCATCACAGAGTTATATTTACAGAAGAGATGAAGGAAAGCTATACCATCTTAGCACCTCAGATGTCCCCAATTCATTTTGATCTATTAGAGCCTGCCCTTAAGAGTGGAGGCTACAATGTAATCGTACTACCTAATGACAACAGAAAATCTGTTGATGTAGGCTTGCAATATGTTAATAATGATGCCTGCTTCCCTTCACTGATGGTCGTTGGTCAGATTATGGATGCCTTACTATCAGGTAAGTTTGATCTTAATAAGGTAGCAATTATGATCACCCAAACTGGGGGAGGTTGCCGGGCAACCAACTATATCGGATTTATTCGAAGAGCTTTAGAAAATGCCGATATGGGTCACATACCTGTTATATCATTGAATGCATCAGGAATGGAGAAAAACCCAGGACTTAAGATTACTCCTAAGCTATTACTCACTGCTATGGAGGCACTGGTATATGGGGATGTATTCATGAGAGTATTGTATAGAACCAGACCTTATGAAAAGGTTCCAGGATCAGCTAATGCTCTTCATAAAAAATGGCAAGATATCTGTATTAAGAGCTTAAAGTCCGGTGGTAAGTGGAGGGAGTATGTGAAAAACATCAGAGGAATTATCAAGGACTTTGACGAACTCCCACTACAGGAAAATCTTAGGAAACCAAGAGTTGGTGTGGTAGGTGAGATCTTAGTTAAATTCCTTCCTTCTGCCAATAATTACTTAGTAGAATTACTAGAGGCAGAGGGTGCTGAAGCTGTAGTTCCAGATCTTCTTGACTTCTTTATGTATAGCGCTTATAACAATAATTTTAAGGCCAAATACTTAGGTAAAAAGAAATCTAGTGCCAGAATTGCTAATATTACTATCTGGGCACTGGAGAAGCTTAGAGGGGCCGCTAAAAAAGAATTGGCTAATAGTGAACGCTTTGAACCACCGGTGCCAATACAGACCCTAGCTGAATACGCCAAACCTATAGTATCAATTGGTAACCAAACAGGTGAAGGGTGGTTCTTAACTGGAGAAATGATGGAATTAATCCACTCAGGAGTTACCAACATAGTATGTACTCAACCATTTGGATGTTTGCCAAACCACATTGTTGGTAAGGGAGTTATTAAAGAGATCAGAAATAAATATCCTGAAGCTAACATAGTAGCTATAGATTATGATCCCGGTGCCAGTGAAGTAAACCAGCTTAATAGAATCAAGTTAATGCTTACTACTGCTAGTAAGAATTTGAATAAGGCTTAAACCAGATGAAGCACGTAATGGGAACCTCCCAGTTCCTGTGCTTGCAAGTAAGACTCCAATACTCACTTTGCTTTCCCGCAAATAATAGCAATAATAATATGTACGCCAAAATTATATGAAGGTATTTCTATACCTTCAATGGTTTTGGCATTTTTTTCATATTATTCTATTGTTTTACAAATGTATACTATGGTATAATGTCAAGGAATAAGCAAATTAATCTTAACTTTGAAAATATCATGGTCTGCATAACATTTTAATCAAATATTTTCATGTAGAAAGTTTGCAGACTGTTGAGAAAGGTATGGTAATTATTATGTTTAAAAACAAGTATGGAAAAGTAAGATCTGGTTGGAAGATTGCTGCCGTAACAGGAATATTTCTTGCAGTAACATTATTACTCGGATCGATATTAGGAGCAATTATAGGAGTAATACTGGTAGCTCAAGGTCACTTCGATATGGCTACTATGGATTACACTGAGACAGGTTACGAAATGATTAGTCAAACTAATATTATTGGCATGTTTATTCAAGAAATCGTTATGATATTTACCCCTATCATTGCATGGAAGTATGTGATGAAACGCCCTTTATCCAATATGGGACTTACCCATGTAAAGAAAAACCGGAAGGATTTATCTGTAGGTTTACTTTTTGGTCTGGTATCGATGACAATAGTATTTATATTACTCATATTAACTAATCAAGCATCAGTTGAGACTTGGATACCTACTTTTTCATCAGATATAATTGTATATCTATTATTATTTATATTAGTTGGCCTTGGAGAAGAAATTTATGGACGAGGATTTATAATGTCAGTTTTAAGACAAACTCAGAATATACCCGCTGTTTTAATTATAAGTTCTGTATTTTTTGCATTACTTCATGGAGCCAACAATGGTATTGGCCTATTACCACTAATTAACCTTGCTCTAGTAGGCCTTTTGTTTGCTTATATGTATCTTAGAAGCGGTAATATCTGGATGCCTATTGGATACCACATTACATGGAATTATTTTCAAGGTAATATCTTTGGATTTAAAGTTAGTGGAACAGCCACTAACGGCTTGTTAACAACATCCGTGGAGAAGAATACCATTCTTAATGGAGGAGACTTTGGACCAGAAGGTGGGCTCTTTGTTACGGCTATAATATTAATCGGTTTTATCTTCGTTAAATATTATTATCGCAATTCTGAATTTGACTTTTTAGCTTCAGAGCCAGAAGTTATAGAAGCTGTAGAGACTATAGAAATTGAGAATGAGGATTAGCAAACTTTACATATATCATTAACTAATAAATAGAGAATGTCTAACTTTGTTAGACATTCTCTATTTGCCAATCTATGGTATCTATTCCATTAGCTTTAAGAAAACTATTAGTTTTACTAAAAGGCTTGCTTCCAAAAAAACCTCTATAAGATGATAAAGGGCTTGGATGAGGTGCCTCAATAATTAGATGCTTTGGATTATTCAGCATACTCTTCTTCGTCTGTGCAGGTCTACCCCAAAGTATAAACACTATGGGTCTATCCTCCCTATTCACAGCTTCAATAACAGCATCAGTGAACTTCTCCCAGCCTTTCCCTTGATGGGAATTGGCTTCATGGGCACGGACTGTAAGTACCGTATTAAGTAGTAACACTCCTTGGTCTGCCCATTTCTTAAGATATCCATTATTAGGTATATAGCATCCTATATCATCTTTTAATTCTTTATATATATTAACAAGAGAAGGTGGAATAGCCACCCTAGGCTTCACAGAAAAACAAAGTCCATGGGCTTGCCCTTCGTTATGATATGGATCCTGTCCAAGAATAACGACTTTCACTTTACTTAATGGTGTATAATGGAATGCATTAAACAAATCTTCGGGATTAGGATATACTATATTGTGACTATATTCATTCTTAACAAAACTATAGAGGTCTAAGTAATAGGGTTTCTTAAACTCATCCCCGATTCCAGATAGCCAATCATTATTAATGGAACTCATCATGACCTCCATTGAACTGGAACACCCTTGTCTTCTAGGTAATGCTTTAGATCGATTATATCTAACTCTTTATAATGGAATAAGGAAGCTGCTAAAGCTGCTGCTGCTTTCCCAGCAGTTAGAGCCTCATAGATATGTTCCTTTGTTCCTGCTCCTCCAGATGCAATCACTGGTATCGACACACTTTCTGCAATGGCACGAGTCAGGTCAATATCATATCCACTCTTAGTTCCATCAAGGTCAATACTGGTTAGAAGAATGGCTCCTGCACCAAGTTCATATACTTTCTTCGCCCACTGGATGGCATCTATTCCTGTATCTACACTTCCACCATTGGTATAAACATTCCATCCAGAGCCATCCCGTCTTTTTTTCCCATCGATAGCAATAACAACTCGTTCACTGCCAAACCTCTTAGATGCCTTACTAATTAAATTTGGATCCTTTATGGCTGCAGAGTTTACACCAACCTTTGTAGCCCCTTCAGCTAGTATTCTCTGGAAATCATCAATGGTTCTGATGCCTCCTCCTACAGTAAATGGGATTGATATCTTATCTGCTATCTCGCCTACCATCTTTAATTGATTGTCTCTACCATCAGTGGTGGCGGTAATATCAAGTAATACTATTTCGTCAGCACCACCTTTATCATAGGCTTGTGCAATTTCTACTGGATCTCCAGCGTCCTTTAAATCAACGAAACTAACTCCTTTTACTACCCGTCCATTATTAATGTCAAGGCATGGTATAATCTTCTTAGTCTCCAATCCTTATCTCCTATCTAGGACATAACTCCCTTAATTATTCTCCATTGCCACCTTATAAATCATAGTACTATACTCTGTTTTGTTACTTATATTATTCATATCAATAGCTTCATCCTCAGTAATATTAAAGCCATTACCCAACTCTGCTACTATTTGATCCCTAACATAGTCTAAATCACTTTTAATTCCATAAAAAGTCGCCAGATCTATGTACTTATCGTATCGCCGTAGTCCCTTTAGGAGGGAATCAAGTGCCTCAGGATATTTTCCAATTTTACTATAATTATAGTAGGAATTCAACTGCTTATTAACGAGCATTACAGTCTGTAGTTTGTTAAATATCTCAACGTTATCTTCCTTTAATTCCATACCACTAATTGCTTCATATGCCTTTGTATATTCTCTTTTTGAAAAATAATTATTGGCATTAGTAATCCCACTATTATATGCAAAGGAATGGGTTCCAAAATATATAAGAGCCGCTATAGCCCCAAATACAACAAGAACAACGGTAGTTCCCACAGGATTAATTGTACCAGGGTCTTCCTCCACCTCTTCAACAACTTTAGTAATAGCTTTAGCTTTTCTTTTTTCAGCCTTTTTAGCTTTTCTGGCTTCCCTTTTGCTTTGCTTTTTACTAGTTTGAGCATTAGACTCTTGATCTTCACCATTATCTTCTGTATTAGCATCCAAAGACTTATTAGTTCCTTTAGCCTTTTTAGAAGCCCTCTTATTCTTAGCTGCCTTCTTACTAGACTTCTTAGCAGTCTTTTTATCTCCAGTTTCTTCATTAACTGGGTCGTTGTCAGTTATATCTGGAGTCTTCTCACTCTCTGAAGATTTACTAGCTGATCCACCGAATATCTTTGAGAAAATACTAGGTTTCTTCTTTGCCTCTTCTTTCGAATTCTCTGGTAAAACCATAGTATCTGTTTCCGATGTAAGCTTTCTCAGCTTTTCTTGCTTATCTAATTTTTTCTTCTCCAATTCTTCAGCACTAAGATTTTGACTTATCTCCGCAACCATATCATCTTCATCTATGGGTGTGGCACCAGCCAACTCCTTAGCTATTATATCATTTATGTCAACTGTATTAGTCTCTTCCTTCTCTTCGGTTTCATCATAAACTTTCCCCTCAAGCATATCAGTTATACCCGACATAAAAGGATCATCAGAGCTCATCTGATTTAGTAAACTTAAAATGTCTTCATCGATATCACTTGAAAGATTAGCATTATCAACATTATCTTCATCTGTGTTATCTAAATCCATATCATCAGAAGGACCCATAGGGGCTATATCTTCTTTTGAAGCTTCAGTTTGCTCCATCTTTACAAGCTCATCTATTCCTAGAACTCCCATTATGTCCTCTAATTCTTCTATAACATCTTCATCCTCAGACTCGGAAGTATTCACTTCATCTACTAGAGGAGTATTACCCTCTTCATCTTCCTCTTCATCTTGATCTTCATCACCTAAAGATATTCCAAACAGCTCTTCTTCTCCATCTTCATCACCTAGAGATATTCCGAACAACTCCTCATCTCCATCTTCATCCTCATCACCTAGAGATATTCCAAATAACTCTTCATCACTAACATTAATCTCTTCATCCAAATCAGAAAAATCATCTTGATCCTTAAAATCCTCGGCATCCTCTAGATCCTCCGCCATATTAAACTGATCAAAATCTTTAAGGTCTTGGTCATCAATAAAATCAGTATTATTAGAACCATCTGGCTTTATAACTGAATTTAAGAGATTGTCCAAATAGGACTCATTAGATTTAGTTCCATCCTTATGTAAGCAATCTTCACAGTAAACTGAACCCTCAGGAATGCCTTTTTTACATGATTTGCACTTCGCCATTTGAGCACCATCCATTTTTCTACATAGTAATTAGCTTAATATATCATGAATAAAACCACTTCATGATCTTTAGCTCCGATCGTATACTACTAGCAAGCTTGTGTCTGAATGTAATCAGACTATTTCCATGAATTTCTTAGACTAATCTGCTAATTTGTAGATAAAGCATCTGCATTTATGTCTGTAATAATTTTTCTTAAATCAAGTATTTCAACTGTATAATCATGTCTCTCAAACACACCAGTCACCACGCCTTTAACCTTAGTAGAAAGCTTTTTACCTGGTTGTTTAACATCATCACTATATACTCTGTGAATTCCTTGAATCTTATCTACATGAAATCCAATATTTAAATCATTAATTGATGTCACCATTAACATCTCAGTATCATCACTATGTGTATCGGACAATTCCAAGCTCTTCTTTAGATTAATAATAGGAATGATAAAATCTCTGGGCATTAGCATACCTTCAATACAAGGGTGTGCATTTGGTACAGGCGTGGGCTTAACATTAAGAGGCAAAAATTCTTTTATGTCACTTATATCAACCCCATATGAATTACCACCAGCAATAAATTCCACTATCTGAAGCTCTGTACCATAATTATCGAACCTTGTTCCACTATCCATCATCGTACCTCCTAATATCTTCTGTAATTTATAATCAATATCTTGAATTTGTAGATTAATCATTCTTAAGCTTGGTATTAATCTACTTGTTGTGTATATTTTAACAGATAAGATACTCAATATCAACAAAAACGAATTCTAGAAAAGAAGCTGGCACCACCTTTAGAATTGGGTCGCACCAGCTTCCCGAAGGAAGTGCGATGATTTGCTTTACATAACTCATGTTCTTGAAAAGTTTTACTTACAGGATGGTCTTTTCTATCTAAAAAAAGCCACACAAAAACTCGCTATCTCTAGCATTGTTCTGTGTGGCATCTCTTCGTCTCTCGCCATTATATTCAGTAATAAGCAGATTAAGTCCAAGAAATCTTCAATAACTCCATAATACATCATTAGAAGTGGATACAGCCATTGCCCCAGCCTCTAATATAATCCTTACATCTTCTCTATCTGAAACTAAGCCTCCCGCTATAATAGGAATATCGGAAGTACTTACAATCGCCTTAATAGCTTTTGGTAAGACACCTGGAAGTATTTCAATAAAATCCGCATGTCCGTGTTTCATATGATGCTGGAGATTATTCAAAGACATGGAATCAATCATAAAAACTCTCTGTACAGTTATCAGACCCTCCTCATGGGCTTTCTTTAGGAGACTTGATTTAGTACTTATAATTCCATCAACTTTAGTGTTCTCTACTAGATATTGAACTGCAATATCTGAACTTGATAAACCACCAATTAAGTCCATATGTACTATGGCTACTTTATCTGCGGAGGAAATTGCTTCAGCTATTCTTTCAATATTACATATGTCCCCATAAAGTATAAATACAATCTGACATTTAGTTTTTAAAGAAGCCATTAATTCCTCTTCATTTTTAACTGCTGCAATGATTGGGTACTTTTTCAATTCTGTCAGTATAAAATCCTTCATGTCATCGCCCCTTCCCCCTTATTATCAAGTAAGTATTTTAGTAATGTCATCATTACCAGTGTCTTCGTGAACAATGTAGTCTTCAAACTTCAAATATACATCTTGGTCTGGTTTAAGTGTACCATATGCCTGAGATGGCGCAACAACACGAATAGACACACCATTTATATCTATGAAGCAATCATTTTCATTACCAAGGAAATATGATTTTCTTAACTTTCCAGTAAACTCTGCTTCTTCTCTTGATACAATCTTTACATTTTCTGGACGTACAGTAACAATCACATTACCTCTTAGATTACCACCATATTGTATATCTTTATCTATACCTTGTAAAGTCACCTTACCAGCATCTGAATAGCCCTTAATGAAATTAACCTTACCAACAAAGTCAGCCACAAATTGATTGGCTGGATTACTATAGATTTCATAAGGGGTACCAACTTGCTGAACCACACCACGGTTGATAACAAATACCCGATCAGACATAGTCATTGCCTCGACCTGGTCATGAGTTACAAATACAACTGTAATTCCCATCTTCTTCTGTATCTCTTTAATCTCATATCTCATGCTTTCACGAAGCTTGGCATCCAGATTAGATAGAGGCTCGTCCAAAAGTAATAGCTTAGGAGCCGCTACCAAAGCACGACCTAAAGCAACTCTTTGCTGCTGTCCACCAGATAATTGAGATGGGATTCTCTCAGCATACTGACTCAAATGTACTGTTTCTAAAATATCAGTAACTCTTTTCTTAATCTCATTCTTAGGTACTTTCTGTATTTTTAATGGATATGCCACATTATCAAACACATTCATATGTGGCCATACTGCATAAGATTGGAACACCATGCCTATTTCCCTTTTTTCAGGAGGCAAGAAAAATGTATCTGAACTAACTACCTTATCATCAATCTTGATCTCACCAGAGCTTGGTTTTTCAAAACCTGCAATAAGTCTAAGCATTGTTGTTTTCCCACACCCTGAAGGGCCTAGCAAAGTAATAAACTCACCGTCTTTAAATTCATCATTAAATTGCTTTAGCACTACTACATCACCAAAAGCCTTAGTTACATTGGAAATTGTCACAACAGACATTATAATACCATTCCTTTCTTCCTGTGTGAAGATGCTTTTTCTTCACACTAGCTTCGTTCTATATAGAAAACTTGCCCTTTGTCAACTTATTTAGTAACCAGTTTAATAATATAACCATTAATAAAATTGCTGATGCTAATGCAGAGGCTGTCTGCTGACTATGGTAAGTTTGGTATGTAAATAACTCAACACCTAATGTCTTAGTATTTGTAGAATATAATAATGTTGACATGGTCAATTCATAAAAGCTTGGCATAAATATTAAAAACCAACCTGCAACAATGGATGGCAAAATCAAAGGAACGATTACATCCTTAAAACGTCTCAACCAACCAGCACCTGATATCTGTGCTGCTTCCTCTAAGGAGGGACTTATCTGGGAGAATGCTGAAACTACAGTTCGCATACCCATAAGCATATATTTGATCATATAAGCGATAACCATAATGGCTAATGTGTTGTAAATATTAATTGCAAATTTACCTGACATTGTCATAATTAAAGATAATGCAATAACTACACTTGGTGTACCTGATCCAACAGTTATTAAGAAATCAGGTATTCCTTTTCCTTTTACTTTAGTACGCTTTAGCAAATAAGCCATTACACATGAAATAATCAAGCCAAATGTTGCAGCTAAAATAGCAGACAAGAAGCTGTTCTTCGTTGAGTTTATTATCGCATCTCTTGTAAGTATTGTCTTCCAGTATTTTGTTGTGAAATTACTTAAAGATAGTGGATTACCCATATTAACAGTAAAGGATGTAGCAAAAACAGTAGCAAAGGGCAATACAACAACGATTAATGCAAATATGGTAACTAAGATTGTAACTGGTAGTCTCCATCTACCAAGCTCAACAATATTAGGTCTTGTTGATTTACCTGAGACCGTGATATATTGCTTTTTACCAATTGGAACGGTGGATACATATAATATTATAAGTGCCAAGGCCATTAAGAATACTGCCAATACTGTGGCATCTGTAAGGCCTTCTTGTGAACCTATATATACGTAATCAATTATTCTAGTTGTTACAGTATGAATTTGACCAGGTGCGCCAACAATAGATGGTATACCATAGCAAGAAGCTGCCGCAACGAATACAAGTAGTCCAGCTGCAACGATACTAGGCAACATCATTGGTAAAGTAACAGTTCTTAAAGTTTTAAGGGGTGAAGCCCCTGATATACGTGATGCTTCCTCTAATGAAGGATCCATCTTCTCCATTGCTCTGGAAATTGTAATAAAGGCATATGGATAGTAAAAGGTGGTCAAAACCCATACTAATCCTCCCAATGTATAGATGTTAAAAGGGGCTTGTGCCAAACCGAATATCCTTTGAATAAATACATTAAGGTTACCTACTGTAGGATTAAGTAGTCTTAACCAAGCCATAGCACCTACATATGGTGGAACCATATAAGTCATGACAAATAATGTACGAAAGAACTTTCTACCATACATATTGGTTCTACCAACTAACCAGGCCAATGGGAAAGCTAATAATATACCAAATATCATTGCCAAACCAGCACTCATTATGGTATTTTTCAAGGCTGACCAATTGAGGGCATAGGAATATATTCTTTTGAAGCCATTCAATGTAAATGTTCCATCAGGAAAAAGAGAACGTATTAATAAGTATAATAGTGGAAACACTTGAAAAATAACCAGAAAAGCTATAATGACAATTATAAACACCCATTTAATATCAAAATAAATTTTATCTTGATTGGTTTTCTTTTCTACACCGAAGATTCTAGCCGTAGTAATCACTCCAATTCAATTTATTTTTAGTAAGAATCTTACTTGGACAAGGTCAGGTCTTCATAAGAAGCCTGACCTTAAATATTTACCCATAATTTCAAATAACAATCTTATTAGGTGTTATCTTATTTTGTTTCAGGTATTGTTATATATTCTTGGAACATAGTTCTAATTTCTTCACGATCTTTGTAGCACTTCTCCCAATCTACAGGGATTGTGTTTTCAAGTATTTCACTGGTTGGAATTCCATCATATGGAGGTTCTGGATAATTCCCTAAAACGGAATGCATCCAAGCTGCAACTATATTAGATTGACCTTCCTCGGATAAGAACCAATCTGTTATCTCTTCACAGGCTTTCTGATTATTATTGGCACTCCATTTCTCATTAACCATCATTATAGGTGAAGGAATATTAATAGTACCATCTGTTGGGTATATAACTTCCAGCTTAGAGCCCTCTTCTTCTCTTTTCTTTAATACAGATTCCTCTAAAATCATTATTACTTTACATTCACCAGTCTCAAGTTTTGTTAATGCTACTGAGCCAGATTCTACTGCAACATTCTGGGAACCTAAAGTTTGAAAATATTCCTCTCCATATTTTTGGAGCAAACCAGTAACAGAAGCCATAGCGGATCCGGATTGAAGAGGATTTGACATAGAAATCATACCCTTAACACTTTCATCATAGGCAAAATCATAAAAGCTATTAGGGATTTCATCCTTGCTATATTTATCAGGATTGTAAGCTAAAACCATGTTGGATATACGAACTGGATACCAATAGCCTTCTTTATCATAATCAAATGCTAGATCACCAGCATTTTTTGATTTATAAGCATGAAGTATACCTTCCTCCATTAATTCCAATGAGAATGCTGGATCAGCAACCATAAGCATATCACAGCCTAATTTACCAGAATCAACTTCAGCAGCTACTTTGGCTTGAAGTGTACCTGTTCCTCCATAGAAAAATTCAATATCATAGTCAGGAAATACTTCCTCCAATGTTTTATCCATTGCTTCAATAATATCTTCATACATTGAGGTGTATATCAAAACCTTAGGCTTGTCCTCCTTCTGACTACATGCTGTCAATCCAAATGTCATAATTACAAATAGCAAAATACAAATAGCTTTTTTCAAGACTAAAACCCTCCCTTATACAAGATAAAATGGTAAACCAGTTCACTTGTCATTGATTATATTTTAGAATGAGTAACCCCATCTCTAACAAAATGAAATATAAGGTATTGCCCCGGAAAGTAAACAAAAAGCTATACATAAAGAAAATAAAGTTGCATTATAAAACATACATGTATCTTCCATATAGATTTTATAATCAATGCACGTCTCTCTTCTCTAGCACAGCAGTAATATTTGCATATTTAATTATGTACAATGCATATAATGACTTATATACGATTCATTCTATACAAGTATACCATTATTTATTTTTACTGTCAATCATTCCCTGGCATATTCACCAACATATAAAAGTACAAATAATTATTGCTCATGATATCACACATATATTATTAGTCATGCTCCATCTTTTTGTTCAGATTAACAGTAGTATTACTTTTTTAGGAAATAACTCTTTACTTTAAACCCATATAATGCTATAATTATGCAAATACTAAAACAATGGTAAGAGATGAAGAGATGCCGCACAATGATATTAGTCAATAACTAATGCTTGTGCTTTTTTAATTTCTTTAAGTGTATTAACATTTCAATATGACTTTTGCAAAAATAATATGGAGGGATAAGATTGATTGGAGATTACTTGATAGAAATTAGTGATTACCTACACGAGATTAATGTAGTATCAACAGCCTTTAGAATTGTTCTTGCTATGATAACAGGTGGTATTCTTGGTTTAGAAAGAGAAATCAAAAACAGGCCAGCTGGTTTAAGAACTTACATGTTAGTGTGTATGGGCGCAGCTATGGTAATGATCACAAATCAATACATTTGTGAAACCTTTGTTGATTTTGATGTTGATCCAGCTCGTATGGGCGCTCAGGTTGTTAGTGGAATAGGTTTCTTAGGTGCTGGTACTATCATAGTTACAAGAAGAAATCAGATTAAAGGCTTAACAACAGCTGCCGGATTATGGGGTGCCGCATGCCTAGGATTAGCCATCGGCATTGGATTTTATTCTGGAGCAATTATAGGTGCCATCGGTGTACTATTTGCAATGATGGGCCTTCACAAATTTGATGAGAAAATTCGTAGGGGCGGAAAACTTATTGAAGTATACATAGAGTTTAGTAGCATTACTAACATATCATCATTTATGGCATTTTTAAGAAAAAACAACTTCGAGGTTAAGGATTTACTAATAGACAAAGGACAATTACAAGACAATGAGAACACGGCATTAGTCATTACCTTAAAGTCAGAGGCAAAGCAACATCACACCTCCATAATACAGCTATTAAGCCAGGCTGATGGCGTCCAATACATAGAGGAAATATAAGAGGGAACCCTAGGCTTGGTATTCTTTTAAAGGGAGATGAATTGGCAGGCCAATTCATCTCCCTTTATGTAAGTATACTATTTAACCTTATTAATTTTTATTTATCTATATGAAGATCCATAATATATTCATCATCATATTCACCATTAATATTAAAATAATCTTTATGAGAGCCAACCTTTACGAAACCAAATCTTTCGTAGAGCTTAATTGCTCTTTCATTGCTTGCCTTTACACCAAGACTTATATTCTTGATTAATTCATGATCCTTAGCAAACCGAATTAGCTCTTCCATTACAGCACTACCAACACTCATCCCCCAATACTCTTTTTTCACTGAGATGGCCAGCTCACTGTTATGGGCTATTCTCTTTCTTCCAAGACTTCTTATCTCAGCTATACTAACTACAGTATTATTAATAATTCCCAAAAGCATAAGCATATTTGGGTCTTGCTTAACTTTCTTTATATACTCTGCTTCCTGTTCAACTGTTAGGCGAAACTCATCCTTACCAAAAAGAAGGTTATCACTTTCTCCCCCAACTATATTAAGATACTCAATCATATCTTTAGCATCCTCTTCTATAGGTGCACGAAGAATTAGGGTTTCTCCAGTCTTTAATGTTCTCTCATTTGTAAAACTATTATCCATGTTTACTCCTTTTCTAAACTCTTAATTAGTTCATCTAATTGTCTTGGTTTATTAATTATAATTATTTCTTTCTCTTCATTTACCTGTTCCAACTTCTCTAATATACCTTTCCGATTCTTACGCTTAAAGTTCCAGACCCATTGTAGGAACTCTAGATCAATTTTTTCAAGACATCCTTCATGCATATCTGGCCTAGTTTTATTGTGATATATAATTCTTCGCTTGATTACTCGGTAAAGACATAACCATCTAGGCATGTCCAGATATATTATTAAGTCAGCTCGCTTAAATCTTATATCCATAGTTCCCGAATAATTTCCATCAATGATCCACTTATCTTCCATGGTAAGCTCTTGAGCAATCCTATGCCACTCTTCATCTGGAGTTGATACCCAATCAGGTCTCCAATAATGCTTGTCCAAATGAATTATAGGAAGATTAAGTATTTGACCTAACTTGGTAGATAAGGTGGACTTTCCTGATCCTGAACAACCCATTATCATAACTCGCTCCATCATTCTAATGTCCATACCTTTCTTTAATCTTGATTTTTCAATCTATCTCCTCACAAGTTAATTCATTTCTTGACAAAACTCTCTACGGATTCTATGAGCTTATCAAGGAAAGTTTCTTCCCCTAGGGTGTTCAGTTTAACGAATACAGCCTGACTTCCTCCCGAGGTAATTCCAGTGATAAATAAATCCTCTCCAACCCCAAGAATTGTGACATTCATGCTTACACGATTTCCTCCCACCATACTATATCTTTCATATACTCTTACAGCAAGTCTAAAGTTATCACCACTAACATCACTACCATCCTCAAAACTGCTAGATGCACTACCTCCTAATATATCAGAATTAACCCAGTTTAAAAATGTATCGAAATCTCCTTTTAGCCTTTTCTCATACTTTGCCATATGGTCGTCCCTCCTATTCCAATTTTCCTAACTCTTCATATAAATATGCCATAGCTTCGTCCTTACTCTGTGGCTCCTCATGACCTATGACATAAGTGGTGAAATCTAGCGGCTCTAGGAACCTAATCAATTTATTTAATTTATCCTTATCATATTTGCCATTATTGTGATAATAATCTTCACAGTCAGCATCACCAATAAATAACACTTTTTCTTCCGGTATATAAATCACAGTTGAATCCTCGGAATGAGGGGCTGTGATTCTTGATAAAACACAATGGACCCCACCTAGATCTAAGACTAAACTTTTATCATATACAATATCAGCAGTGCATATATTAATGCTGGATCGATCACTATATTCCAGCCGAATACACCTATCACAAAATTCGATATCCTCACCTGTTTGAAGACGTTTTTCCATTGCTTCATGGGACCAAGACCAATCCTTTACGATTTTTAGTTGCTCATTAGTAACCCTATTGGCTATGGTCTTTCCAGTGACAGCACTCATACCAAATGTATGGTCCCAGTGCCAGTGTGTGATTGCTACATAATCCGGTAATGGTAATCCTAATTCAGTTATTTCCCTATTGAATAAATCCACATGATCTGATGAATTACCAGCATCAACCATCAGGGAATATCTATCTCCTCTTACATATCCAAGTACCGGTCTATCTGTTTCTGAATATGATGGTAGATAATATATCCGATTACTTATTTTTTGCAGTTTCATTCTCTTGTCTACTCCTCGTTACCTTTCTCTAGTAAGTATCACACTAGCTCTAATTAATTCTGATTTGTTATATTCATAATAATTCACCAAACATATTATGTCAATTTATTCCTTAAAATTTATCAATAGTACTAGACTCCATTGTATGATACTATTAATAAAAGAGTAGACTCAAATTATAAAGCAGAATGAAATGGAGGTTTTATTATGTCATTAGTTGGTGCATTTATAGTTCCCCATCCACCACTTATAATACCTGATATTGGTAAAGGGCAAGAAAATGAAATAAGTAAGACAGTTGATAGTTATCATGAAGTAGCTAAGCATATTGCAGCCCTAAAACCAGACACAATAATTCTAACCACACCCCACTCTATTATGTATTCTGATTACATTCATATATCTCCAGGGAGGAAGGCTAAGGGTGATTTTAGAAGATTTAATGCAAGAAATGTATCCTTCTCAGTAGAATATGATGAAGAATTTACAGAAGCACTGGAAAACTCTGCTGAAAGAAATGGAATAGAAGCTGGAACCTTGGGAGAAAAGGATCCGACCTTGGATCATGGAACTATGGTTCCTCTATACTTTATTAACCAGTACCTTAAGGATTATAAGCTTGTTCGAATTGGGTTATCCGGTTTATCCATGATGGATCATTATGGATTAGGCAGATGCATTACAAGCACTGCAGATAAACTAGACAGACGCATAGTAATAGTTGCTAGTGGGGATCTCTCCCATAAGCTTAAGGAAGATGGTCCCTATGGTTTCTCTAGGGAAGGTGTGGAATTTGATAAGGAAGTGACAAAAGCTATGAGTCAAGGGGACTTTCTTCGCTTTTTGGAGTTTACACCTGACTTTTGCGAGGTTGCAGCAGAATGTGGATTAAAATCCTTTGTTATCATGGCTGGTGCCCTATCTGGTAAATCAGTTGAGGCTAAGCTTCTATCATATGAAGGAAACTTTGGTGTAGGATATGCAGTATGTGAATATACAATCACAGGTGATGATATGGATCGTCATTTCGATATAATATTTAAAGATAAGCAGAGAGCCTTAGCTCTTGAAAAGCAAAAACACGAGGATGCCTATGTTCATCTGGCAAGGATCGCTCTTGAAACCTATGTTACAACTGGTGAGTATGCCAAGCTACCACATGATCTACCAGAAGAACTAACCAATCGAAAGGCTGGAGTTTTTGTATCACTTAAGCTTCACGGAAGTCTTCGGGGTTGCATAGGGACAATATCACCGGTAACAGAGTCCGTAGCCAAAGAAATTCTACGTAATGCTGTTAGTGCTGGGATGGAGGATCCAAGATTCCCACCGGTATCAATTGATGAACTTCCAGAACTAATCTACAGTGTTGATGTACTGGGGGAAATCGAAGCAATCAAAGACAAGGATGAGCTTGATGTTAAAAGATATGGAGTTATTGTGAATGCTGGTAGAAAGAGAGGTCTATTACTTCCTAATCTTGAAGGAATAGATACTGTTGAGCAGCAGATAAATATTGCGAAGAAGAAAGCTGGAATCTATGACAATGAAACCTTTACCATGGAGAGATTCGAGGTGATAAGACATATATGAGAATCCAGTGTAATGTTTGCCCCCACCATTGCAAGATAGAAGAAGGTCATCTTGGTTTATGTAGAGCAAGAAAGAATGTAAATAACAAAATAATATGTGATAATTACGGTAAGCTAACAAGTATTGCCCTTGATCCCATTGAGAAAAAGCCCTTATATCATTTTCATCCAAAGAGCAAAATCTTGTCTGTTGGATCCTATGGATGTAATCTAGGCTGCCCTTTCTGCCAAAACCATGATATCTCTATGGTTGGTTCTAGGCCTATTGAATCCACTTATGTAACATGTGAGGAGTTAGTTGATAAAGCAGTGTATTATTCAAAAACCATGGGTAATATCGGAATAGCATATACCTATAATGAACCTCTGATAGGTTATGAATTTGTCAGAGACTGCGCTCGCTTGGGACGGGATAAGGGACTAAAAAATGTTCTTGTAACCAATGGATATATATGTGAAGAACCTTTAAACGAACTTCTTCCACTTATAGATGGATTTAATATTGACCTTAAAGGTTTTACAGAAGAATACTACTCTAAGCTTCGGGGTGACCTGGAGACAGTTAAGCGTACCATAGAAATTGTCTCAAACCATTCCCATGTTGAGGTAACAACCTTAATAGTCCCGGGAGAAAACGACAGCCATGAAGAAATGATGGCTTTATCCTCCTGGCTTGCACATATTAATCCAGACATACCCCTTCATATATCTAGATTCTTTCCTAGATGGAAGATGGATGATAAGGAAGCAACTCCTGTCAAGCAGATATACCAGCTTGCAGATATTGCTCGGAAAAATCTCAAATATGTTTATGAAGGAAATTGTTAAATTATAATATTGCAACTAAAACAACAATAAGTGCATCATATACTCCATGAGCTACTATCAGTGAAGTTATGGTGCAATTTTTAATTTTTTCTCTACACATGGATAAAAACAATCCAATTAGAAATGTCATAAATACTTGAATAATATTACCGGTAAAAATATGATATAGGCCAAATAGTAATGAAGATATAATAATGGCATGCTTTCTAGATCTTTTAATCTGTAAAAGCTTATAAAATATAAAGCCTCTGAATATAAATTCTTCTGCAAAGGCCACTCCTAGAATACGATATGCAAATTCATAAATAAACTGCCATAGCTTTGTATATGTAGTACTTCCCACCATATCCTTAAACCCGAATAATATTGGTATCAAGGTAAAGGCAAAGGACATTGCTAATGCAATGATAATTCCGATTAAAATCTGTAGTCCTAGTTTTTCTTTAGAAAAACCCAGTTCCCTTAATCCTTCCTTGTTTAATATCATTATGATTATTGGAACAATTGCAGGGATCCAATGTAACAAAATTCCTAATACTGCTCTTATTCCCAATGGAAAACTCATTAAAACATTATGATTAAATAAGATTACTCCAAACATTAATATAGCTATTCCGATTAAGGAAATCACAAGCTGTAATCTATAATTCTTAGTCTCTACTTTATCTCCCAATATGTATACCTCCTAAGCCTTAGCAAACCTCTTGCTAACTATATTACATTAGGTATAATGTGTCAATCTATCTCAGATTAGAGTAAAAAAACTACTAGATAAACACCTAGTAGTTTCACAAAACATATAATATTTTTTTATGCTATTTTTTCTGTAACATCTAGAACATCATCATATTGCTCTGCTTTTACCTTATTTAAGCCATCAATTTCTCCTGCCTTATCTATTGCAATCTTAGCAAATATAGGACCTGAAACCTCATAGATAAGAATACTAAACATAATAATAGTTGTAATCCCTACCGCATACTCTGGAAGCTGTTGACGTACAATTACAGATAGACCTATAGAAATACCACCCTGAGGTAGTAAAGCCAGCCCTAAGTATTTGGCAACTGCCTTCTCAGAGCGAACTGCTTTGGCACCTACATATGCTCCTATATATTTACCTGCTGCTCTAGCGATAACATAGCCTACTCCCACCACTCCTACTGCCGCAAGAATACTTAGGTCAAGGCTGGCTCCTGCTAGGGTAAAGAACAGAACATATACTGCAGGTACAAATCTATCTACAGTTTTAAATACTCTTGCTGAATTTTTCTTTAAGTTGACTAGGGTCATTCCCATTAATATATTAGTAAGCAAAGGGGAAAAACCTAAGAAAGTTGAAAGCCCTGCTGCTATACCTATAGCTCCAAGTGTGATAATTTGTAAATCATCTTTATCTTTTGTTTTATTAACTATTGCAACAAGTAGTAAACCAAGGATTAAACCTAATATTAAGGAACCACCGATTTCAATTACCGGTCCACTTATCATATCGAGAAATGAAAGGTCAGTATTTCCTATGGATAACTTAGCTACTGAAATAGCAATACCAAATACTATAATCCCAAATACATCATCTAAAGCAACTACTGGCAGAATTGTTTTTGATAATGGTCCATGGGCTTTATACTGCTGAATAACCAATAATGTAGCCGCTGGTGCTGTTGCAGCTGACATAGAAGCAATAACAATGCTAAATGCAAATGGCTGTTTAAAAATATAGTACATTACACAGAACACTACCAATACAGCACCTATCACTTCTGCTAGGGTGATAATTGCAATCGATTTACCAGCTTTCCTCATGTCCTTAATTATGAATTCACTACCAATACTAAAGGCTATAATGGCTAAAGCAAATTCACTAATAACTGAGAATGCAGTAGAATCTTGGGCACTAATTAGTTTTAAAAAGGATGGACCAATAAAAAGTCCTGCTACTAAATAGCCTGATACATTGGGAAGCTTAAAATGCTTTGCTACTCTACCTCCTATACTTCCCACTAATAATACGATACTGATTTTCAAAAGTACATTCATTTTCATTTCCTCCACATCATATTTATTTAATGATGTTGGTTAGTGCAGACTATCCTTATGTCTACCAAGATGCCGTTAATATTGCATTTGAACAATAAAAATAGCGCATAACCTGGCTGTTATAACAGTCACATCATACGCTTGGATATACTCCGGTGAGGTTAGCTGACGGGTTAGGGCTTCCAAGTAGCCCTTCTTGAAATCAAGATTCACCCCAAAAAATTGGGTCCCCCACTTCCATATGGTCTTTGGAGATGTCTGCCTTTATTATAGCTGAGATACTAGGGCATGTCAAATCCAGGGAGATAGGGGCTAATCTGGTGATACAATGGCGGCTTCTCTTATCCTAGCTTTTCTTAATCCAAAACCGATAGCCAAATAAAAGGCAGAAGTAATAATTCCGGTAATTGGTGAGATAATTATTTCCTTCCCAGAAGCAATACTAATATAGCCTGATATAACTAAAGGATTAATCAATGCATCCTCTACAGTATGTAATATTACACAAGGCCATATTGATTTAGTTATTCGATAAAGTTCGATAAACATTACTGACCAACAAGTCATATTAATAATTGCAACAATTGAAAAGAGAACACGGCTTACTGGTAGCACCACTAGCATATCAGCTTCCGGTAGAAACATCATATAATAGGGAATATGCCAAGAACCCCAAACTAGGCCAACAATTAAATAAAGCTTCCAATCATTAAGATTGGTTTTCAAAAGTTGAGAAGTTAGATAGCCGCGCCAGACTGTCTCTTCAAAAACATTCTTAATAACCCCCACAATAAGTGTACTTGCAAATACTCCTACAAAATGTTTTAGATCAAGAGCAGAAGTATCAATCCATCCTGTAATTCTGCCTACCAACAATATGATTGCTGTCACTATAGGGAATATCAATATAGAAGTCAAATACCATTTCATATTACCTTTAAAATTAGGTCTGAATCCGATTTCCTTCCATGATATTTTCGTAGCTAGGATGATTATGATGGCAGTTAGCATTGGTAGAAGGAGCCAAATTCCCATTCCTAGAGAATCTCCGCCAGGTTGTTCTGGCAGAACAGAATCTAATATAACTCCTAACCATCCACTTAAAACCACAACCAATATAAATACAATTAGATTACTATGTGTCCTCTTCATTATTTACCTCTTTTCTGCCTTTGTAGCAATAAGTGGCTCATACATCATCAGTGCATGATTTTCACATACGAATTCATCATTAATTAAATGATTTTCCAAATCAAATATTTCTCTATTGATCAAGTTATGTCTTAAAAAGCCGCCCCAATATTCATGTGTTATTCTGTGGTCTTTCTCATACACCCTATAGCTTTCATAGGGTTTTATATCTGTTCTAATCTCACCAACAAGATAGTCGTCTTCTATTCTTATATTAATTTGATAGTTTTCATTGGTTAGGTTTAATATTTGCAAATCCCTATAATTATAGACACAGGTCGCCCCACTTCCAAATGGCTGTGTTCTATTGGAGTCCGGGAAGACATCAAAGCTATGCCGATGTCGCTCTATCACTGTTAATGGAGTATTTAATGTCATCCAAAAGATTAGGTTCGATAACTGGCAAAGTCCACCTCCAGTTTCCGCTCTAAACTTCCCATAATAGAGATTCATTCCCTTTTTATAGCCTTTCAATTTCGTTGGCTTCCCGATTGTTTTCCAATATGAGAATGTTTCACCTGGTTTAATAAGTACTCCATCTACTTTCTTTAAGGCAATTTTCAGATTATCGAC
>DUNS01000269.1 GCA_012839235.1 Clostridiales bacterium | reverse complement strand
TGTCGACAACTCCGTCCCCTTGACACTCGTCCCCTTGACACTATATATCTAGTTTTAACTGAGCTTCTTCCTCAGCTTCTAGTTTAAATTCTTCCTTTTTCTCTGGATTAAGAACCGGTAATGAATCTAATGAATTTAATCCAAAATTACGAAGAAATTCTTCTGTAGTTCCAAAAAGAATAGGTCTTCCCGGGGCATCTAATCTGCCCATCTCACATATGAGATTGTATTCAATAAGCTTATTAACAGCATGATCAGAGCTAACTCCACGAATAGACTCAATCTGAAGCTTAGTAATAGGTTGCTTATAAGCAATAATGGATAAGGTTTCAAGAAGAACATCTGTAAGAACGTGCTTCTTAGGAACATGGGTTATCTTGATAATAGTTTCATATAGGGATGGCTTAGTACAAAGCTGATAGGAACCCTCCAGCTCAATAATATGTATACCTCTATCCTCAGTATCATACTTGTCCATCATATTATGAATGATTTTTCTTGTAGTTTCTTCATCATGTTCAATTGCTGCAGCAATTCTATCAAGCTCAACTGATTCCCCCATTGTAAAAAGAATTGCTTCTATCTGTGCTTCTGCTAGATTAATTTCCATCAAAAATCATTCTCCTCCATATGTATAATATCCTCTGCAAGATAAGTGATGCTAATGTCATCAAAGAGACACTCTTGCTCAATACGAATTCTACCCATCTTAATCAATTCTAAAATCCCTAGAAAGGTTACAACAACTTCCATTCGACTATGTTGAGTAGAAAGTAAATGTCTGAATGAAAACTTCCTATTCTTTAAGCCATAAGCTTGAATTTGATTTAATTTCTGGGAGAAATTAATCTCTTCTTTTTCAATCTTACCAAACTTACTTCTGATTGGGTCAATCTTATCTACCTGCTTCTTAACAATTGATTTAAATATTTCATGAAGCTTAGATAAGGTTATATCCCCTAATATATCTTCAACATTAATATCTTCTTTATAACAAGCTATTTCATCTGGAATGGTTGGCTCTTTAAAGACGCTCTTGCCAGCATCACTTTCATAATCCTTAAGCTCTTCCGAAACATATTTAAACATCTTGTATTCCAGTAATCGATCAACTAATTCCTGCCGAGGGTCGATTTCTTCCTCGTCCTCTGTCTTTTCAACAGGAAGAAGCATTCTGGACTTAATTTTAAGGAGAGTTGCAGCCATTACAAGAAATTCACTTATAATATCTAGATTTTTTCTTTCCATCTCATTGATATAATCTAAGTATTGTTCAGTAATCTCTGCAATGGGAATATCATATATATTTATCTTATTCTTATCTATAAGATGAAGTAAAAGATCCAAAGGACCTTCGAAATTCTCTAATTTAACTGCTAAACTCATAAATAACAATTCCTCTCTTCACAGTCTGCAAACTTTCCACATGAAAATCTCTGATTTTCAATCTATTACCTTCCTTTAAGCCTAACAACTTAACTGTGGCTGTTATGATTTTCTAGCTTGACAACTACAAGCTCAGGTGGATTAAAAATACGAAGCATAATAGAATGGGAGCCTAAGCCTCTAGAAATAATCATATCCTTCCCATTCTTACTGTATTTTCCGAAATCAAACTTTGGAAAAATTGATACCTGGGGAGATAATAAACCTCCTATAAAAGGTAATCTTATCATACCGCCATGAATATGGCCTGAAACCGTAAGGTCAGCCCCCCACTTAACATAATCATCAAAATATATAGGGCTATGGGCAATTAAAAGATTGAACTCCTTATCATTGACCTGACCAATATTATTATCAAGATATTCATTGACAGGAAGCTGTTTTTCACCTAAGGAATTATTTGCAGCATTTCTATCCGCATTATTCTTAAATTTACGATAATACTTAGGCTCTAAGGATAGTCCGCTTATCTTAAGATTTAATCTACCCTCTTTTACTTTTATTGAAGCTTGTTCATCATCAAGTATTATAATTCCTAGCTCTTTAAGGCTATCTTTATACTGAAACCAATTAGAATGGAAGGTTTTTATCCTGTCAACATCCTCTTTACTAATATCAATACCATGGGCCTTACCTTCCAATTGGGCTAATAAATGCTCAAAATGGATTTCATGATTACCATATCCATAGTAAATTGTATATTTTTTTGATAGTTTTTTCAATAGGTCAAATCCATTACTCGGCATACAAGGTTGCCCTTTTGTAATCATATCACCGGCAACAACAATAAAATCCGGATTAACAGAATCTATCTTATGAACCATCTTCTTATTATCTTGTCCAATTACGTGGTTGTGAAGATCAGCTAATACAACAAGCTTTACAGGAGCCTGATTATCAGCAAGTTTATCAGTATAAACGTTGTACTCTGTAGTTGTAAGTATCCTTAGTTCAATTCGTGACCATAAAATTAAGAGCATTATAAGTCCGATTGCTATTGCAATAAAGTACATATGCTCTCCTCCTAGATTCAAGTATTAGAGGGTCAAAAGCAAATAAAATATTCAACTTTGTTAATATGCATAGTATTTTTATAATTATGTAATATGAAGAAATATTTCATATTACTAACTTTTCAAGATTTATGCAAATTAACAAAGATTTTACTTTTATGAAGCTTTTGCCCTGTAGTATTATTTCCTTATACTATACTAGTTTCTAATGTTTTAGTCAATAATTCACGATAAAAACATATGCTAAATTATTATTTCGAAATATGTTGAGTCGACTACATATCATTAATAAATACTATGATATAAAAAATAGTAAATATGCAAGAATAGTCAATCTGAAAGCCAAAGTCGCTTAGTTGGCCTTTTATGGCGCAGTTTATGCGGACAGATAGAATATTATCTGTGAGAATTCTTTGACTTTAAAGATATAATACTTTATTTAAGAAAACTATGGCACTAAGGTATAAAAAGTTACTTTTTAATAGTTAATATTGTAAGTGCGTCCAGGATCGATACCCCTGGACGCACATTATAAAAGTTTTAGTTTAAACATTTCGGTTTTTACGGTTTGCTTAAGTAACTTTTGATGTTATCGACAAAAGTATCTTCTGAAATATTATCTAATTTAAGTAATGAACTACTACTTTCTTTTACTTGCTTATTAACTATATTGAGCGAACTGATTTTACCATCTTTATATTGCATTCTTCCCTGAGAACCACCTAATACCGTGTACGTACCATCAGCATTTTTCTGTGTAAATATTATATATTCCTCACCTTTCTTCATTAAAGGGTCATCAGAAATTTCATATATTTTTTTATCTTTTAATCCACCACTCATATATACTTTTAATATATCACCATTTTCACATTTAAAAATCGGGTTTGTAACTTCTACTGAAAACGTCGTATTTGGTATAAGCCCATTTTCTTTCGATATTCCATCGTCTTTTACTATTACCCTAGCAATACAATCGCTTTTTTTAGCTAATTCTGATATATCTCCATATCTATAAGTCCAGCTGGCATGCATGTAAACATAATCAAGTTGAGAATTATGTAACTTGCTATAGGAAAAAATCATGCTAAATATTAAAAAGGTACCAAGAATTACCCATATATAGATTCCTTTTCTATTTTTAAATTTTTCTTTCATACTATACTCCATTCCGCACTATACTTGTATGTGCATTTTATTGAATATAAATAGTTGGTATATAATGTAGAAACTTAATATATATAATTTACACCTGCGACATCGATACTTTGCGGGGTTGTAAGTTTATATGTACCATAGCGACTATTTGTCCCCCAAGTCATATCATTCATTATGCATTTCATTTCTCCATTATCCCCTAAACTCAAGATATGTCCAAACTCGTGAACGGCTACTGATTTGAGAGCATTGTCATTATTCCAGGTTACTGAAATACTAGCATTTAAACATAATGTTGCATTTGTTATATAACCATTACTATCATATGAAATATAGCATATTCCATCCCAAGCAGCATTTGGATCCTGTACTTCTGTGCAATAAGCTCCAATAGGATATTGATACGATAAAGACGCATTAATACTTTCTGAATTCCAAGTGGATGCCGCTATACCAATATAAGTTTTAAAACGTGTGGAGTTATAATTATCATAGTAATACTTTATTGCACTATCGCTCCACTCATAAGGTTCCAAGTTATAAGCGGCATATGCAGTTATGTTATTAAAAGCAAATAAAGTTGTAATTAACATTAACAAAACTAAGATTTTACGTTTTATCATTTTTTATGCTCCTTTTAAAAATAATTTATATTTGCAAATATTAAACATATGTTAACATAATTGGGCAAATATGCCAATATCTAAAAACATCTCTAGAGTTGCTATTTTTAGCAATTTTTAGCAACTTCAACCGGACTGTATTTATCTGGAGCTTTCAACTCTTTTTCTATTGTTTTGTCTTCACTTTTTAGGTTAAAAGCAATAATAAGATAAAAATACAATAACTATGCAGTGTGAAGCGCCGTAAATCGGATTTTCATGAATAATTTAGGATCACTATTATACTACTTTAATATAGGACTTGAAAGAAATGGTTCCTATGAAACATTTCCTTCCAAGTCCTAATAACATTTTAAATGCCAAATAGTAATGATTTTATGTTTTTACTTCACATCTAGGAAGAAGCGTCGTATTGCTTTTATGAAGCAATCCTTAAATTTAGCTTGATCTATAGCTTCAGCCGCTAGGATATTAACTGATCCTATCTTCTCCTCGTCATAGTAATAGATTATCTCCCCAATTATACCTTCATTAGTTATTGGTGCCTCTATATTCTCAAGCATTACAAGTTCTTTACGGATATTCTCCTGGGATTTACCCTTTGAGCATAAATATGAAAAAGGTTTTTCTGGCTTGCCACTTACTTGATCAAGGACCCCCCTTAGAACATCGATTGGCTCAATAACAAGCTCCCTATTATCGTCTTGATAAATACTATAGTTAGCAAATCCATAATTAAGAAGCTTTGTTGCTTCAGCAAAACGGGTTTTTGTATCTGGTGCAGCCATTATAACAGCTACTAGATCCATATCATTTTTTCTTGCTGTGGCCGATAAGCAGTATTTAGCCAATCCAGTAGAGCCTGTTTTTAGTCCAGTAGCTCCTTCATAGAAACGAACAAGCTTATTGGTGTTAGTTAAACCAAACTCACTTTGTCCCTTCCTAGTAGTATGTATAATAGTATCCATCCATATAGTTGCATAATTACTTATCTGAGGGAAGCGAGTAATAAGCTCTCTAGACATTATTGCAACATCTCTGGCAGAGGAATAATGATTATCCTCATCTAAGCCACAGGCATTAACAAAGTTGGTATTATTCATTCCTAATTCCTTGGCTCTTCGATTCATATTTGCAACAAATTCTTCCTCGGATCCGTCTATGTACTCTGCCATAGCTGTGGAGGCATCATTGGCACTAGCAATACTGATACATTTGATCATAGTATCAACATTTTGCACCTCATATGGTTCTAGGTATACCTGGGATCCTCCCATAGAGGCTGCATGCTCACTTACAGTTACATCATCCATTAGATTGATTTTACCTTCTTCTAAGGCTTCAAATATAAGTAATAAAGTCATGACCTTAGTAATACTTGCAGGACGTAATTTTTCATCTGCATTTTTCTCATATATAATTGTTCCTGTTGAACCCTCCATTAGGATTGCAGATTTAGAATTAAGATCCATTTTTGTTTCTACAGGTGCTATAACTGGAATAACGTCATCCACTTTATCTGGTGAGGTTTCCCTAATACTTCCATAGCTAATCAAGGGTGTTATTAAGGAAAGTAAAATAATACTTAAAAGAATGATTCTATATATTTTTTTCATGGCCACTCCATAAATATCTATTATTAATATTTTAATCCGAGCTATGGGTTTTTAGACCAGTCTAGGACTAATTAATTGATAAATAGCCAACTATTTTACTGATATATTGCATTCAAGCTTTTTACCCTTCCATATGGCAGTTATAAGGGTCTTTCCCTTTCCTTTTGCCTTAACCCTACCAAAGGATGAAACTGTTGCAACCTTTTCATCACTGCTTTTCCATCTGACAAATCTAGCAGGTCCAAGAACCTTTAATTTATAAGAATTTCCTATGGACATATTAAGCTTATCCTTATTAATATCAATAACCCTTACTCTACACTTTAATTCTTTATTATCCACCTCACCAATTATAAAGGCTGTACCAGGTTGATATGCGAACACCTTGCCAGTAAGATTAACTCCTGCCACCCTAAAATTAGTTGAGGAATACTTCGCTCGCTTATTAAGACCCTTAACATATAAAGAATACATCTCCCCTTTCTTCATAACAAGATCATGTTTGTTAAGATGTAAAGAAAAAGGTAGAGGCTTTATATATCTAAAGAACAAAGAAGTATGAGGAAGGAAAAGCCGCAAAAAAGCCACCAGAATAATTACAACAATAACCGCCTTAATCCTGATGTTATTACACTTACCATTATACTTACCTTTACTCTTACATTCACACTTACCCTCATCCATAGCATATCTCCTACTATTATTATATCTCAAATATTATCTCCCTTATTACACGCAATAGAATTCATCCCAAATCTACTGCTTCTCATAAAAACAACCATACCTTTCTTCCCAAACAGAAGGCAACTAAATAAAATCTCTCTTATCTTGTTACGCAGACCACAAGATTTCATCTTATGTTTTTAAATCTATATCTTTAAACATACATATGTATTCAAATTTTTCAGTATTCATAAAATTCACAAAACATAAATAACCCCATACACAAACCAAATATGTGAAAATAGACAAATACATGCCTCTAATACGCTTTTGACTCCCCACAATCATGAATTAACAATAAATTCATTGACGTTCCCCCCAAAAAAGTTTAAAATGAACCAACAATGAATAGGAGGTGCACACAATGAGTTTTAATTTTATTAAAGAAGTTATAACCCCAGAACAACTACTTAAAGAATATCCTCTACCAGAAAAAGATGCTCTTCTTAAGAAGAAAAGGGATAAAGAGATTAAAGATGTATTCACTGGAGCTTCAGATAAATTTATATTAATCATTGGGCCATGCTCTGCTGATAATGAGGATTCAGTATGTGATTATATTAATCGCCTAGCTAAAGTTCAGGATAAGGTAAAAGACAAGTTAATTCTTATTCCAAGAATTTATACTAATAAACCTAGAACAACTGGCGAAGGATACAAAGGTATCGCCCATCAGCCAGATCCAGAGAAAAAACCAGATTTACAAGAGGGCTTAATAGCCATGAGAAAGATGCATCTTAGAGCAATTGCTGAGACAGGATTAAGTGCAGCTGATGAGATGCTTTATCCTGAGAATTGGCTTTATGTAGAAGATCTTCTTTCTTATGTAGCAGTTGGAGCTCGTTCTGTTGAGGATCAACAGCATCGCTTGACTATAAGTGGTATGGATGTACCGGCTGGAATGAAAAACCCAACAAGTGGTGACTTTTCAGTAATGCTTAATTCTGTAGTTGCTGCTCAAACCAGTCATACTTTCTTATATCGTAATTGGGAAGTGGCTACAACAGGTAATCCATTAACCCATACTGTACTTAGAGGAGCAATTAATAAACATGGTCAATCAATTCCTAACTATCATTATGAGGATCTTGTACGTCTTATCTCAATGTATCAAGAAAGAGATCTGCAAAAT
>DUNS01000268.1 GCA_012839235.1 Clostridiales bacterium | reverse complement strand
TACAAGTATAAGTTCTTTTTGGCTACCAAAGGCAAAACCGGAGGACGCACCAGATAAAGAATTTTCAGCTATAAGGGCAATGAAGCATGTAGAAAAGGTTGCTGCAGAAACCCACCACATGGGGACACCGGAAAATGAGAAAGTACGGGACTATATAATAGGTGTGCTCTCCGACTTAGGCCTTAATGTGGAAACTCAAAAGACTTATAGTAGTAATCTAATATGGGGCGAAATGAGGAGTGGAGAAATTGAGAATATATATTCAATATTGGAGGGCAGTGGTAAGGACAAAGATAGTATATTAATGATGGCACATTATGACAGCACTTACGGTGGACCTGGCGCTGCAGATGATGCTTCAGGAGTAGCTTCTTTACTTGAAATTATTCGAATATTAAAAATAAGTAAGCCTTTAGAAAACGATGTCATATTCCTTTTTACTGATGGAGAAGAGGAAGGGATGCTGGGAGCTACAGCATTTGTAAAAGACATACCACTTGTTAAGGACATAGACTTAGTAATTAACCTTGAATCTAGGGGCAATTCTGGGCCTTCTATAATGTTTGAAACTACAGACGATAACGGATGGTTTATGCAAGAGTTCAAAAAATCAAGTGTTAAACCTCTGGCATATTCATTTTCTTACGAGATTTACAAGAGGATGAATAATGATACGGATTTTACAAAATTCAAGGAAATAGGGAAAAGCGGATTTAACTTTGCTAATATAGCAGGTTTTTATGCTTACCACCAACAAGAAGATAGTGTGGCCAATCTAAATAGAGATACTCTGCAGCAAATAGGGGAGAATGCCTTAGGCCTAGTAGAGCACTTTGGAAACTTGGATTTAAAGAATAGGCAAAGTAATAATGCAGTATATTTTACTGTCACCAAGTCATTTCTTATTATGTATTCAGAAAACCTAGCGATTCCTCTGGCAGCTTTTGCACTTGTTTTGTTTATAGCTACTTTGTGTGTGGGATGGAAGAAAAAATACATATCGACTAAGGGATCTCTGTTAGGAGCTGCTATAACTCTGATACTTGTTGGCGTCTCCTTTGTCATAGGTGTTATAGGAAAGTCTATAGTTAAAGTTATTAATTCACCACCTAATGATGAAAACTGGTTTACAGCAAGTTTTGTAAAAAACCTCACAGCTACTGGTATAACATGCCTAATTGTAGCAATAGTAGCTATTTTATTAATTTTATGTATGTGCTACTGGAAATTGCAAAAGATAGTGAGTATTTATAATATGATTAACGGTAGTCTGTTTATATGGTTGGTATTGACCCTTGTATCAAGCATTATGTTTAGATCCGCCAGCTATATATTCGTTTGGCCAACAATAACACTTCTTATGGGCTTAGTCATAATACCATTATTAAGTAAACAAAGCAGCAGGGATATTGTAGCTGTATCCACATTTACATTGATTACCTTTATCTGTGTAATAATTTTTCTACCTATTTGCTACTTATTGTATTTATCAATGGTAATGCCAAACATGTTCATATTGTCTGTTTTGACTGTAGTGGCAACACTTCCACTGATGCTT
>DUNS01000267.1 GCA_012839235.1 Clostridiales bacterium | reverse complement strand
TTACATCACGAAGCATGGAAAGGGAGGAATTGTAGTAATGGATATCAATACCTATGATGAACTTGTAAAACCTTTTGAATTAAGTAGACTTCTAGACCAAGGCCTAGAAGATTTAAAAGAAAAGGACTATAAAAATGCAGACGAATTTTTTGATTCACTAGAAGGAATGTATAAAGATGTCATGCTATAATGTTGTGATTACAGAAGAAGCACAGTATATATCAGGTAACCAAAGATCAATTTCAGGTTTACATAATACATGCCCTATACAAAAAAAGAAACTGGGAGCATATTTTAACCCCCAGTAATAAGCAATAAATATTATTCGATTTATCCTATGATATCTTTTTAAGCTTATCACTATGCTCAGCAACAACCTTCTTCAATAATTCAATATCAGCTTTCATACTCTCAGTTTCCAGCGTAGCTTTCTCGTAACGTTTAGCAGCAGGTAGATAGTTTTCTGCAAGTAACTTTATATCTGGTCTGATTTCATTCTCTAAAACCATATTTATTCGACTAAATCCACTATTCATATCAGCTTCTAATTTACCTATCTTTTCATTTAATGGTTTTAATTTTGTATCCATCATTTCAGACAAAGCTAATAGTAATTCATTTTCACTCAAAAAACCCACGCCCCCTTTATTTTCATTAGAATTATTGTAGCATATAATTGAGTTAAAATCTAGATGATATTATACGCTTTTCACTAATTCTTTCACTTGTAGCTGGCAATAATTACAGCCAGCAAAAATCTATATAAATACCCTTCAAACCCTTGTGTTTACTGGATTTCAACTTGTTGCGTATACATCCACATCCCACTGGATAGTAAAGTAATTGCATTCACGGGCTGTGGCAACAACACTATTATCGTAATCTCCGTATGGAGGTCTAAATAGGTTCATTTCTATCCCGGTTAAGTCCTTTACCCGCTTATGTACTTTCATAATCTCTTCTGATTGCTTTGTCTTATCCAGCTGTGACATATGTTTATGATTCTCTCCATGGTTACCAAGATCGTGACCGTCTGCTGCTATTGCCTTAACATCATCAGGATAATGGCCCACCCATTCACCGGTCATAAAGAAGGTCACCTTTACATTATGTTTTTTTAGTATATCAAGTATGGTCCTTGTATCCTCGTTACCCCATGCTGCATCAAAGCTTAGAGCGACTTTTTTTTCATTTGTAGCTACGCTATAGATAGGTAGATCTCTCTTACTATTATTAGTGGATACTGTTATGGCTTCTGGTAAGAATTTTATTCCTATACCAGATAACAATAGAATAGTAAGAACAATGATGCCTATTTTAACAAATAATGATATATTTACTAACTCCTTTTCCAAATCCCTGTCATTTAGAATTACATTTTCAGGTTTTTTATGTAGACGCTCCTTTAATTTCATGAATTCACCATATACTATTTATTTATTATAATATATTTACCAAGCTAGGCCATTATACATGTCATACAATTATATGGTTTATCTGATGGTTGTTAATCTGATGGGAATAAATTAGAAAATACATTGTTTTTATGGATTATGAATGGTATGATTCCATAGAAGGAACCTATTGTACAGCTTGGTAGCCTATGGAAGATCTGAAGAATTTAAGCCTGATTTAAAGCTTAATATAGACCATTAATAATATGAAGGAGGAACATTAGATGAGAAAACTACCAATAGCGCTTCAGGTGTTTAGTATTAGAGAGGAAGCGGAAAAAGATTTTAAAGGAACCATGGAAAAGGTAAAAGAGATGGGATATGATGGTGTCGAATTGGCAGGAACCTATGGCTATACCTTCGAAGAAATAAAAGAAATTCTTTCTGAAGTGGGGTTAGTTCCAATAAGTGCCCATGTACCATATGCTCAATTGGTGGAGGATTTAGAGAATACAGTAAATGATTATGCTAGCTTAGGATGCAAATATATTGCTGTTCCATATTTATTAGAGGAAGATAGACCTGAGGCCGGTAATTTTGATAAGGTTGTAGAGAATATTAGAAAAATTGCTGAACACTGTAAGGCAAAAGGAGTTACATTATTATATCATAATCATGATTTTGAATTTGTTAGAATGGAAGATGGCAGATATGCATTAGATTATCTATATGATAGTATATCACCGGATTTACTTAAGACTGAACTGGATATGTGTTGGGTTAAAGTATCTGGAGAAGAGCCTGTGGAATATTTGAAAAAATATGCCGGCAGATCACCTGTTGTTCATATTAAAGATTTTGTTGGTGGCAAATCTGATAACATGTATCAGCTCATTGGAATAGAAGCAGATGAGAATAAGAGTGAAGCTAAATTTGCTTTTAGACCAGTAGGGTACGGAATCCAGAATGTACCTGCAATTGTAGAGACCTCAATAGAAGTAGGAGCAGAGTGGGTTGTGGTTGAACAGGATATGCATTATGAGAATACTCCTCTTGAAGATGCAAAAATTAGTATTGACTATCTTAGTAAGCTATTATAAGATGAATGACGTGAACATATAGGTCTATAGGACTATGAGAAATCATAGTCCTATTTCAATGTGTTTATTAGATGGCTACAAGGATTTGCGTTTTTAAGGAGAAATGAAGAATGAATTATATCGATGATATTACTAAAAGGATATTAGATAATCATCGATTTCTATTGTTATTTGTACTAGGCGCTTTACTAGGAATGATATTATTACTATGCTTATTTATATGTTTACTAAGGAAGTATCTCAGAAGAGTTGAACAATTAAACCGTAAGGTTACTGAGGAGGAAGAGAAGCTTCAGCTAATCCTGGACTCTACAGCTGAAGGGATTTTTGGAATAGATCTTAAGGGAATATGTACATTTTGTAACAAATGCACCCTTACCTATTTGAAATATGAAACTCAAGAGGATCTATTGGGTAAAAACATTGATAATATTTTACGTAATCATAATATAGAGGGAAAGCATATATCACCTAATGACTATAAGATATGTGAGGCATTGAGAGCAGGAGAAGGCATACATATTGATGATCAAGTCTTTTGGAGGTCAGATGGAACATCATTTAATGTTGAATATTTTGCATACCCACAATATAAAAATGGTGAAGTAATAGGAGGTGTTATTACCTTCTTTGATATTACCGAAAAGAAAAGAACTCAAGATGAATATATTTATCTCAGTTATCATGATTCATTAACTGGACTTTATAATAGAAGATATATAGAAGAGGAATTGAAGAATATTGATAAACCCCAAAACTTACCTATATCGATTATATCCGGTGATGTTAATGGTTTAAAGCAGGCCAATGATATATTTGGACATGAAGAAGGGGATTTGATTATACGTACTACAGCTGATGTTATGATGAATGTTTGCCGTAGTGAGGACATTATAGCCCGCATCGGAGGAGATGAATTTATAATTGTTCTTCCCAAGACTAATACAGCAACCGCTGAAATAATTGCTAATGATATTAAAGCTCAGTTATCAGCAAAGGTATTGGATTGGAAGAAATTCAATAAAGAGATAATTAGCACCTTGTTTAGAAATTTTATGGGTGACTATCCTAATGAGAGAGTTCACGCCCGTAACGTAAGTAAGCTTTGTAGAAGAATGGGTGAGAGGCTTAATCTGTCAGAATCAGAAATAATGAGGTTAAGGGAAGCTGGCTTCATGCATGATATTGGAAAGGTTACCTTGGGTGATGAACTAATTAATAAGCTAGTACCACTTAATAATTATGAGGTTATGAAGATAAAACATCATACGGTTGTAGGATATCGTATACTAAATTCTTCTGACTTTACAGTAGATATCGCTAAGTACGTATTATGTCACCATGAACAGTGGGATGGAAGTGGATATCCAAAAGGTCTTATAGGAAAAGAAATTCCTTTAATCTCAAGGATTATTTCAATAGCCGACCAATATGATTTCCTTATGCGAACCACAACTTATAAGAAGGGCTATAGCCAACAGGAAACAATAGAAATTCTTAAAAGCTACAAAGGAAAAAGACTTGATCCTGAGCTAGTAGATGAATTCATCGCTATGATCATGGAGGATGAAGATTAAAATAATTAGAATATAAGAAGGGCAGGGTATCATATCAATCAGTTACCCTGCCCTATTAATATGCTTGTAAGTAAAGAGAGGATTAAGAAGCTTTACTACAGATACAATCTATATCCTCCCCATTAAGGGTTTCTTTTTCTAAAAGCTCTACAGTAATCTCTTCAAGGAATTTTAGGTTGGTTTTCACAAGCTCTTTAGTATCCTTATAGAGCTCATTCATAAGGGTACGACATCGATCAATTAAAGCGGTATCATGTCCCTCTTCTAGAACCTCAATATTAAACAATCCCATATCTGGGTCCATACCAAACTTATTAATATAATCAAGTATCAGTGAGGAGGCTTTCACAATATCATTACTTGCACCGGTGGTTATTTCCTCTGATCCAAAGATTAGCTCTTCTGAAGCTCTACCGGCTAGCAAGACCTGTATATTGGCTAGAAGCTGCCCACGGCTCTGGAACATGGTGTCCTTTGGTATGCTTAGGTTGAAACCACCAGCCCCTCTAACACTGGGTATAATCGTAACCTTTGAGATATAATGGTCAGGCAGCAGTAGGGTAGTAACTAAGGCATGACCTGCTTCATGATAAGCGGTGATTCTACGATCCCTTTCCGTAATATAGCTACGATCCATCTTTGGGGCACCAGCAATTACAGTATAGAAAGCTTTATCTATATGTTCCTTAGAAATAACTGTTTCCTTCTCGTTCCCAGCAATTATTGCTGCTTCGTTTAATAGGTTTTCCAGCATGGCACCGCTAAAATATACAGTTGATTTAGCAACTTCATTCAAATCAACATCCTCAGATAGTGGTTTTTTACCTCCGTGGAGGGAAAGAATATGCTTTCTTGCATTAATATCAGGTAGGCCAATCTCTATTTGTCGATCAAAACGGCCTGGACGGAGTAAAGCTTCGTCCAAGGTATCTAGACGGTTGGTAGCCCCGATTACTATTATTCCAGCATTGTCATGAAAACCAGACATTTCTGTAAGAAGTGCATTCAAGGTCTGATCTCTTTCATCATTACTGGCGGAGACGCTACGAGCTCTCTTCTTACCAATAGCATCAATTTCATCAATGAATATAACAGCTTTTTCATTCTTCTTTGCTTTTTGAAAAAGGTTACGGACACGGCTTGCACCTACACCTACATACATTTGAACGAAGTCTGAACCACTCATGGCATAGAAAGGAACATTGGCCTCCCCAGCAATTGCTTTAGCCATTAAGGTCTTGCCAGTCCCAGGGGGACCATAAAAAAGCAAGCCCCTTGGCATACGTGCGCCAACAGCAGTATATTTTTCTGGGTTCTTGATAAATTCAACTATATCAAGGACCATGGATTTGGCTTCTGCATTACCTGCCACCTGAGATAGGGTTATAAGCTTATCCTTCTTCTTATTTTTAGTAACATCTTTAATTAGATTACTAGAGGTATTTCCCTTGCGGATTTGCCAAACTATTCCCCACACAATCATCCCCACTAGGAACAGTTTGCCTGCAGTTGCCAAAGCTGATTCCTGACCATAGCTAACCCTGATTTCATTCAGTAATAGGAATTCGGTGAAGTCTTCGGTATGGGGGTTAGGTACGATATGGGTAATATGGGGATTATCTTTAATAATAGCTTGGAAGCTGTTCTTACCTTCTTGTAAAATGACTGTATCAACTTGGGCTTGATCCACAGCTTCTAGAAAAGCAGGGTAGGATAGTTCTTTGGTTTCTTTTTTCAGAAATATGTTTCCAAGGATCCCACCAACAACTAGAAATATGCAAGATAGCACAATAAGTATATACTTTTTCAAAATTATCCCCCCAAAATCAAACAAACAATTACAAATATCTACAATACATTCTAACATAATAAATTTTACTTGCTAGAATTAAAAACTGGAAACTATGTATAGAAACACCATATGGAGGTTGGCGGGGGGCCTTTAGAATAAAAATAGACCTAGAAACTGGAGCGAACCAGTATCCTAGGCCAAGAAAACTGTATATAATTACTTGTTTTAATTTAGTCTATCTTCCGAATTCAGAAAGGATTAGTCCTTTGTTTCGATCAAGGGCAGTTTGAATACTCCACTGATGGACAAATAGTAGGAGAGGATGATCCTTCATATCCTTAACTTTCTTGGTGTCTGATGAAACACTTAAGGAAGAAACATCAATATTCTTATTTTCTATCCAACGTACATGTTCATAAGGCATTGGCTCCATACGAATCTCCGCCCCGTACTCATTCTCAAGTCGAAACTTCAAAACATCAAACTGTAAGGTTCCTACTACACCTACTATGATTTCTTCCATACCAGTATTAAATTCTTTAAATACTTGGATGGCTCCTTCCTGAGCAATCTGCATAATTCCTTTTAGAAATTGCTTTCTTTTCATGGTATCAACCTGGCGAACCTTGGCAAAATGCTCTGGTGAAAAAGTAGGAATTCCTTCATAGGCAAATTTGTTATCCGACATACATAGGGTGTCCCCGATGGAAAATATACCGGGATCAAATACCCCAATTATATCTCCAGCATAGGCTTCTTCAATTATTTTCCTGTCATCAGCCATCATCTGCTGGGGCTGGGATAGACGAATGTTTTTATTTCCTTGTATATGGAATACTTCCATACCTGAGGTGTACTTTCCTGAACATATTCTCATGAAGGCTATACGATCTCTGTGTGCTTTATTCATATTGGCCTGTATTTTAAATACAAAGGCTGAAAAATCATTACTAGTTGGGTCGATTTCACCAATAGAGGAGTTTCTAGCTAGAGGTGAGCTTGTCATAGATAGAAAATGCTTTAAAAATGTTTCAATACCGAAATTAGTTAAGGCAGATCCAAAAAATACAGGTGTTAGTTCACCTGCTAGAATCCTATCAAGATCAAAATCACTACCTGCTCCATCTAATAGCTCGATTTCTTCGGCCAAAATATCATGGTTTTCCTTCTCAATTAGATCATCTACACTAGGATCACCTAGTTCAACCTCAATTGAGCTCAAGCCCTTCCCGGTTGTCTTTGATGAATAAAAACGAGTAATCTTCTTAGTATATCTATCATAAATACCCTTAAAATTCTTACCTGAGCCTATTGGCCAGTTAATAGGGCAAGTACTTATACCAAGCACCTCTTCTATTTCATCCAGCAACTCATAAGTGTTCTTTGCATCACGATCCAACTTATTGATAAAAGTAAAAATAGGTATATGTCTCATTACACAGACTTGGAATAACTTCTTTGTCTGAGCCTCCACACCTTTAGAAGCGTCTATAACCATGACTGCAGAGTCAGCAGCCATTAATGTTCTATAGGTATCTTCTGAGAAGTCCTGGTGTCCAGGGGTATCTAATATATTAATACAATATCCATCATAGTTAAATTGCATAACAGAGGAGGTAACGGAAATACCACGCTGCTTTTCAATTTCCATCCAATCTGACATTGCATGTTTGCTGGATTTCCTTCCTTTTACAGAACCAGCTAGATTAATTGCCCCACCAAATAATAATAATTTTTCTGTCAAGGTTGTCTTGCCAGCATCGGGGTGTGATATGATGGCGAAGGTACGCCTTTTTTTAATTTCTTCTGTATGACTTGTCAAAATTTAACCTCCAAGTTAAAGCATATATATATAAACCAACATATGATACAATAATAAAATGCCATTTGTCAAGATAAGCTTCTATAAAAAGTATAACAACATTCCAGAAAGGATATTCTATAGATATATTTAAAGTTAGGAAGGTTAAATAAATGAGCAAATCAAAGTATATATGTCCTATATGTAATGGAAGTGACTTGGAATTGAAGCATGAGGCAAGCTATGTTTACTCATATCTACTTGACTCTGATGCTCCTGGAACTAAGAATTCAGATGTTTTCTTGTCTTATCTTTATGATAGAAGAGAACAAACTGAATCAAAAGAATATATTCAATGTAATCATTGTGGTACCCATTTCTCAACTGAATTTTTGAAAGGAGTACTGGAGGGAAATAATGTGATTACCTCGAAAGAGTAAGGAAATAACCTATTATCAAAAAGACATGTACATCCAATTTAGAAATATGAATACATGTCTTTTCTATTATTAATGTTTGTCAATAACACAATCATGCTATAGAATATAAGTTAAACGAGTTATGAATAGATATTCTATTCCCTTGATAGGATGTGTGCCCATGGAAGAGAAAATTGTTATTGATAATATAGTAATAGATGTTGAGCGAAAATCTATTAAAAATATGTATATAAGAGTTTATCCCCCAGATGGTAAAGTTAAAATGACTGTTCCTAAACATTGCAGGATAGATAATGTTAAAATGTTTGCTTGTTCGAGAATTAGTTGGATTAATAAGCAAAGGGCTATAATGATTAGCAGTCCTATTAAAGCAGAACCACAGTATGTATCAGGGGAGTTCCACTATCTTTGGGGTAAGAAATATATATTTGAGCATATAGAGGGGATATCCAATAGGGTTGATATAGAGGCTGATAGAATAATATTGCAAACGAAAAATGGAGCATCTAGGGAGGAACGGGAAAGGATTATGAACCAGTGGTACCGTCAGCTATTAAAAGCAGCTATACCTGATGCTCTTGGGGAATGTGCTAAAATTGTTGGAAGGTCCCCTAAGGAATGGTATGTTAAGAACATGCGCACAAGATGGGGGACATGTAATCCTAGCAAGAAGAGGATATGGCTCAATTTGCAATTGGTCAAAAAAAAGCCAGAATGTCTAGATTATGTAATAACACATGAATTAGTTCATCTATATGTAAGGAAGCACGATGATAAGTTTAAGGCATATATGGATCGTTTTTATCCTGATTGGAGAAGGGTTAAAAAACTTTTAAATGAGGAATTGTAAAAGAAGGCCATAGTTGTCCTGATGCCTGTATACATAAGAGCCAAGCTCTACACCTTATTATAGAGAGTTTCAAGATCCTTAGTTAGAATTGTTTCTAAAGGTGTTTTTAGCAATGTATTTGTGTCGATACTTTAATATATATTTAAAATGATATTGAAAAATTCTATTAAAGAATGTATAAAGTAATTAAAGAAGAATATGGTATAGTTGGATTAATATAAAAGGAGAACTCCTATGGACCCTATTGATAAAAATAAAGTTCTTTTAATAATTAACCCTATAGCTGGGAGATTAAATACAAAAGCCAGTCGTTATCAAGTTGCAAAAATATTTAGACAAAGGGGCTATAAAGTTGATTTGCAGATAACTGAAGCCAAGGGGCATGCGACTCAGATTGTATTAGATAAAGCCAAAAATAATGACATGGTTGTATGTTGTGGTGGAGATGGAACACTTAATGAAGTTATTTCTGGAATTATGCAATTGGATGTAAAGCTTCCTGTTGGCTATGTTCCAGCAGGATCAACCAATGATTTTGCCACGAGTCTTAATATACCCAATAAGATGGAGGACGCAGTAGAAGGGATATTATCTGGGAGGACAAGAATCTTAGATGTGGGCTGCTTTAACAATCGAAGGTATTTTAATTATATAGCTTCTTTTGGGGCCTTTACTGGGACTTCATATTCAACACCTCAAAGTAATAAAAACATCATAGGACATCTGGCTTATGTTCTAGAAGGGGTTAAGGATATACCTAATATTCATCCATATCGTGTTAGGGTTAAGGCCAATGGTGAGATTTATGAGGATGACTATATATTCGTTGCAGTTAGTAACTCTACATCAATAGGTGGCATAGTTAAGCTTGATACTGAAGTAGTGGATCTTAATGATGGGTTAATCGAGCTTATACTTGTTAAAAACCCAAAAACTCCTATGGACATAAGTAAAATAATAGTTGCTTTGACAAAAAAGGATTATAATAACGAAATGATTGCATTCATTAAAACATCAGAAGTTCAGTTTAAGATGAAAGAGCCTGTTTCTTGGACTGTAGATGGAGAGTATGAAGAAGGTGGAAGAGAAGCGGTCATTCAGATAATACCAAACGCCATAACTCTTTTGGGTTAGAGTTGTATTTGACAGGAATTATATGGATATGTTACAATGTCCACGATAAGCAGATTAGTCCAAAAAATACAGGACATTTATCAAGCTTGCTTGAATAAAGGTCATGGATTTTTGGATAAGTGGAACTGTGAAAAGCTCCTAATCGCAGATTATAGCTATGATAAAAGGGGATGCAGGGCATGTATGAGGAGGAATATTCGAACCTTTCGATGGATGATGACATTATGAATATTGATGAAAAAGAAGAAACCGATAGTTCGCTGATAGAAGAAATCGATGTAGAAGACATTGAAATTAATATAAATGATATTGAAGAAACCGATATGGATCTAGATTGGGAAGCCTTTAATGAGGAAATAAAGAAACAGGTTAATGAAGAATTAGCCATAAGTGACGAAGAGAAGGAAAGAAAAAGAAAAAGGAAAAAGCTTAAGAAAAGTATACTAAAGGCTGTAGGAGCTACAGCAGCTGTCTTACTATTAAGTATCGTTTTCCTTGTTGGTACCAAGACTGGTAGAAAAATTATCTATAGGATTGCAGGCGACTTTATTCATGATAATGTTGATGTGGTAGATGGCATCACAGATGACAGGGATGATGTACAAAATTATCCCCATAAAGATAGTGATATTAATAGGGCCAATAACGAACAGAATAAGCAAGCAGTACAGGCCATGGCCTCAGAAAGAATTATTCCTCGAAGTGAAGAATATGTAAGTAGTTTTTTAATATTCGGAATAGAGGAAATAGAAGGTGCTAAGAATACAGATGCTATGTTAATAGCTTCTATTAATACTAAGGATAATACAATTAAGCTTACATCTCTTCTAAGAGATACATTGGTAAAAATTCCTGGTCATAATCCTAATAAATTAAATGCTGTCTATAGTCTAGGAGGAGCAAGCCTTCTTGTAGAAACGGTGGAACAGAATTATAGGGTAAAGATAGATGGATATGCCTCTATCAATTTTGAGGCATTCGAATCTGTAGTAAACCTCCTTGGTGGTGTTCCTATTCAATTA
>DUNS01000266.1 GCA_012839235.1 Clostridiales bacterium | reverse complement strand
ATCTATTTACCAACAAGCTGGTCGGAACGGTCTTAAAAATTATCTTGGTACAACAAAAGAAATTAACTTTAGTGAGATTACAAATATAATCTCGCAGTTTAAAAATGGTGCGGATACAATATACATGAAAAGAATGGGAAGAGAAGAAACCCAGTTATGGTATGAGGCTATTGATTGTAGTAAGAAAAAGGTAATCATAATAGAATGGACACATGGCAACAATGATAATCTTCATGGGGTGGATATTCCGATTTTGTTAAACAGTACCCCTGAGGAGACTCTTGCACATCGAAAAGCTCGTAATAGAGATGGAGCCACAGATAGCCCATTCACTTCAGTTGTACTTGACATAGAGCAGGATTTGCTTGTTTCACAAGCTTCAAAGGCAAAAGTTATTGTTGCAAAGAATGGTGATATTTTAACATATAGTGATTATATGAAATTAATGTCAAACAAATAGTTAACATAAGAAACATGTAGACATCTTAATTGTCTATGTTATCAACCTAGAAGGAATATGAAAATATGAAAAATAAAGAAACGTTATTATGTGCAGGTCCTATGCTTAATGCCTATCCGGATAGTATAGGTGGAACCTTGGATGGATGTATAAAACTATTGCAAACTCCAGAATTAGAAAATGTCTTTCATGCATTCTATATATTGCCAAGTATCTTTAATACTGATTTAGATAGAGGATTTTCAGTTATTGACTATGAACTTAATGAAGCTTATGCCTTTGCCAATGATTTGCAGAATCTAAATGATTTAAATATAGTACTTAAATTTGATTTTATTTTAAACCACTGCTCAGTCTTATCAAAACAATTCCAAGATATTATAAAAAATGGCGAGGAGTCTATATACAAAGATTTCTTTATAAACTGGAATGATTTTTGGGAAGGGTTTGGCGATATGACTGACGAAGGATATATTCGTCCTTATGATGAAATGATACAAAATATGTTTTTCAGAAAGCCAGGTCTTCCAATACTTAAAGTTCGTATGCCAGATGGAAAAGAACTACCATATTGGAATACTTTCTACCAGGAAGTGAAATATAGCAAAATTAGTAGTTATGAACTTATTAAAACCTTGGGAATTCAATATGTTACAGCTGAAAAAATATCAGCTTTAGTTAATAGGGCTTTAGATGAAGGTAAAAAACCCAATGAAATTAATTTTGATGGATTCGAAAATTATAAAGACGATGTAATAGATGTGCTTGAAACAGGTAGGCAGTACCTAGGTCAGATGGATTTGAATATTAAATCTCCATTGGTATGGGAGTTTTACGATGAAACCTTAAAAAAGCTTAAAGAATACGGAGCAGCAATTGTTAGACTTGATGCATTTGCCTATGCGCCGAAGGAACCAGGAGAAAAAAATTTTTTAAATGAACCGGGAACTTGGGATTTACTTGAAGGGATCAAAAAACTGGCCAATCAATATGATTTAACCCTATTACCAGAAATACATTCTAAATATGAAGAAAAGATTCATGAAAAACTAGCCCAAGAAGGTTATTTAACATATGATTTTTATCTACCGGGATTAATTATTGATGCATTTGAAAGTAGTAATAATGAATATTTAGTTAAATGGATAAAGGATTTGATTGGGAAGAAGATAAGAACGGTCAACATGCTTGGTTGTCATGATGGAATTCCCCTTCTGGATTTAAAGGGCCTCATACCTGATGAGCAGATTGAGGAGTTGATTAGTATAGTTGTATCTAGAGGTGGGCTAGTAAAAGATTTACATGGTAGTAAAAATATATATTACCAAGTAAATGCGACCTATTACAGTGCATTAGGAGAGGATGATAACAAACTTCTTTTAGCCAGAGCAATGCAGATTTTTATGCCGGGAATACCCCAGGTGTGGTATTTAGATTTATTTGCAGGAAAAAATGACTATGAGGCTGTGAAAAGGAATGGAGCGGCTGGTCATAAGGAAATCAACCGAACAAATCTGACCATGGATCAAGTTCAAGAGGGGTTAAGAAAAGATGTTGTTAAGCAACAACTTAAACTTCTTAATTTTAGAAACACCTTCCCTGCTTTCGGTTTTGATGGAACATTACAGGTATTTCAAGAGGAGCCTTATATTTTAAAACTACGTTGGGAAAATAATTCATGTTGTGCAACATTAATTGCTAATTTGAAAGACTATTCCTTTGAAATAATGGCAACTAATGAACATGGAGAGACATTCTCTGTATTCTAAGCTCCCCTAGAATGTGATAGGAGCAATTCTATATTAATCATCATGATAGTTTCTTAAAAAAAGTGCCTATACAGGGGATAGTTTATTCTATTCCTTGTATAGGTACTTTTCTTTATTCATGACAAGCCAATTGGCTTGTCAAGTCATCTTGTTTGCATAGGTGATATGGCTACTAAGGTAAAAATAGTATGGCTTTTAGTTAAGATAAACAAATGGTATTTAATTATGTACTGGAATTAATTTGATTGTTATGCTATGATTTCAAAAAGCTATAGAAATCACATAGGATGGGAGTAATCGAAGTATGACTGGATTAGGGACTTTAGTAAATATGCTACTTGTTTTGCTAGGATCAACTATCGGTATCCTTATTAAGGGTGGGTTAAAGACTAAATATCAAGAAACCATCATGAACGGACTGGGCTTGGCGGTAATATTCATTGGAATAAGTGGTGCGTTACAAGGATTATTCATAGTGGAAGGAAGTGGGCTTAAAACCACTAACACTATGCTTATGATTATATCATTAGCCTTAGGTGGATTTCTTGGTGAATGGATAGATATTGAAGCTAGACTAGATAGAGTAGGAGAGACCTTAAAGAAGACCTTTAAGGTAAAAGGTGAAAAGGGCAATGGCTTTGTAGAAAGTTTTGTCAACAGCTCACTCTTGTTTTGCGTAGGAGCCATGGCTATAATAGGTTCTCTACAGGATGGACTTTCTGGAGATCCCTCCATGTTGATAGCTAAAGGAGTACTTGACGGTGTGGCAGCTATATTTTTTGCTTCAACCTTAGGAATTGGTGTATTCTTCTCAATAATCCCCATGGCTATATATCAGGGTGGTATAACCTTATTGGCAACCTTTGTTGAACCCTTCTTAAGTGAGAGATTAATAAGTAATATATCATTTATCGGCTCCATACTTATTCTAGGTATAGGAATTAACATGATCTTTGGTAAGAAGATTAAGGTGGGGAATTTGTTACCAGCTGTACTGATACCCATTCTATATGAGATTATAATGAACCTTATCTAATATAAACAATAAAATCCTTCCTGGAACTTTGAAGTGATCTCAATCTATTTGAAAGGGATAACCTTGATTTCGGAAGGATTTTTATTCTCTTTTATTAATTTCATCCCTTATCAATGTCTTTGCAATATACATTGCTTCTATCAGTGGAGAAAGTCGCTTAAATTGTGTGTTTTCTTTATCATACTTACTTTGGGCTTTTTCTGTCTTATGAATAATGGAAATCACAGGTGGTAGTGCATTTTCTAATTCAGCTCTTGTATAGGTCTGTATAGAACTGTCATTTTCTATTAAGGATTTAGAAATATTCAAGGCTTTAATTCTATTTACTAAAAGTGAATGTTGGGATGTTCCTTCAGGGAATTTGGGGTGTAACTTCTCGCAGT
>DUNS01000265.1 GCA_012839235.1 Clostridiales bacterium | reverse complement strand
GATACAGGCTGTGCCTTTGAACAGTGTCAGCTATATATGCTGGTGATCTGCAGTTCAATAATACAAAAGGCAGTAAGGTATCATCTGGATGTAGATCAGGACTTTAATGAGATGGAAAAGGAAGTATATGAGAAGATTCAGAATGCTAAGACAATCTATCGTTTAATTCGTGTAGGAAAGGACACCATTGAACGGATCAGAACACTATGCATAGGCAAGAAAAATTTTAAGAATGAGCTGGTTAAAAAAGTGGATGATTGTATCCGGCAGCATTACAGGGAAGAGCTTAATCTTCAGTATATAAGTAATGAGCTATACATGAACAATAGCTATATTAGCCGTGCTTATAAAAAATTGACTGGCTATACAGTTACTGAGAAGATTGCCAAGTATAGAGTGGGGAAGGCCAAAGAACTTCTTGCAGGGACGAACATGAAGATTTATGAGATAGCTCAAGCAGTAGGCTTTAAGGATGCTCCTTATTTTACTAATGTTTTTATGAAATATACAGGAAAGAACCCATCTGATTTTAGACATGAACAATAAGGAAGTACCCAATAAATGAGGTCTATCCATTTGAGGTTAATCAAAATTTTCCATTAAAGTAAAAAATGTACAAGAAATGCAAGAAAAAATTAGTCATGAAAAAAAGAGGTCAAAATTCCATAAGAGAAAGAAAAGGGATTCTATTTTGAATAGATAACAGATGAGTTATTATAACCATGCGTTAAGCAAAAAACTATTTAATAGGAGGGTGTTATGAAGAAAAGATTAACAAAGGCAATGACCTTACTTTTGGCCCTTACCATGATTATGTCATTGGTAGCGTGTGGTAACAAGGGAAGTAAAGATGGAGACAAAGAAACAAATACTAATAAGACAGAAGACTCAGCAGAAGGGAAAGATAAAGAGGATAAGTCAGAGGAGGCAAGCTCTGAACCGATAGAAATCTCTTATGCAACATTTATGGTTGGTTCTCATTCATCTGCATCAGCAGAAGAAGAAGTAATCAATGCATTTAATGAGAAGTATGAAGGCAAGTATAAGGTAGTAGTAGAAGAGCTTCCCAGTGATAATGCATTCGTAGACAAGATGAAGATATTGGCTTCTTCTCAAACATTACCAGATGTGCTTATTGGAAAAAATGGTATCAGAGAGCTGGCTATTGAGAACGGTCAAGCTGTAAATATAAAACCATTTTTGGAGGAAGACGCAGAGTGGATGAAGTTGGTAGGAGAAGACGCTATGAACTACAATATGGAAGAGGACGGAAGCGTTTACTCTATCTCTAATCAGCGTCAGATTATTGGATATTTTTACAACAAGGATATGTTTACAGCAGCGGGCATCACTCCGGCTAAAACTTGGGATGAGTTCATGAGCAATAATGCAAAGTTGAAGGAATCTGGATTTACACCACTGGCTTTGATGACTGGTGAAAATGCATGGACTACCAACCTTTGGTTGGCTGCTATGATAGGTACTGATGGTGCAGCGGGTAATGCTTTCATGAATACCAGCTATCCTACAAACTATAGTAACAGCTCAGTAATCAAGGGCTTAGAGATGCTTAAAACATGTTTAAAGGAGTACACCACTCCAGATGCGGTTGGTGCAATTTATGCAAATGCTGCAAACAACTTTGAGCAGGGTAATGTGGCTATTATTGCAAACGGACCTTGGATGTGCCCTGATTTTACAGATGAAACCAAGTCTATACCAGGCTTTGGTGATAAGGTTGGTGTAGCCCTTTATCCGGAAGATGGATTGGTATCACAGTTTGAGGTTGGTTATATTCTTTGTACTAATGGAAAATCAGAAGAAGAACAGAAAGGTGCTCTTGAATTCCTTAAGTTCAAGACAGGTGAGTATGCTCAGAGTGTATTCCTTGAGAAGGCTGGTGTACTTCCTTTAACGGAGAACATAGAGTTGTCTGCTGAATACAAAGCAGCTAATCCTATTCTTGCAGAACTGATCGAGCTATCCGGTAGTGCAAAGTATACATTTGAGAATATTGATAATACAGCATTGTCAGCTGTCGTAAATGAAACAGCTGTTAGATATCCAGAACTAGCATATGATGAGATTACTCCTGAGGATTTTGCAGGTTATCTTACAAAGGTAGCTGAGCTTAGCAAGTAATAAAATGTTTTAACCAATTGCGCAAGCATAAAGAAGGACTTAAGAGAGACTAATATTTATGTTTGCGCTATTTTTTTGAGGCTTTTTTGCGGAATGGAGTGTTTTATGAAAAAAAATAAGAAATGGATAATACTATTTTTGCTTCCAGGAATCTTATTATTTACTTTTATATTTCTTGGACCTATTGTTGTCTTGTTTGGAACATCCTTTACAGATTGGTCCATTGGCAAGGAAATATCCTTTGTTGGAATAAAGAATTATATCTATCTATTTACAG
>DUNS01000264.1 GCA_012839235.1 Clostridiales bacterium | reverse complement strand
TGTTATATAGTATGTCAACTTCAATTGGGGTATACCCTGATAACAAGGAGGATACTTCCGCACATCCTATTTTTACTTTGGGCTATTATAGCTTTGAAGATGAGTATCCTGAAACCTTTGATTTGGTATATGATATATTATTAGAATCCGATATTGAAAATATATCTACTTATGGGAAAAGGACAATTGCTAATATAAAAGCTAATTACGAGATGCAATTTGCGGAACCAATTAGTCTTGCACAACTACGTAGTATGGCATATACAAGTGCCAGATATAGGATATATAATTATCTTGAAGGATTAGATTATTATAATTTTATATTATCACTAGAGAAAGACATTGCTTCTAATCCCACTGAGGTATATCATAAATTATTACTAATAAGAGCCAAGGCCTTCACTTACAATAAAAACAATATGCTTGTATTGTTTGCAGGAGATGTAGATGCTTTAGATAAGTTTAAAACTGCAATGCCTACCTTTACCGATGAATTATTGGATTCAAATTACCCGAAAGAAGCATATGACTTACCTATACCTGCTAAGAGGGAAGCAATTGCAATCAATTCACCTGTCCAGTATGTATGTGTTAATGCAAGCCTAGTTGACAATGGTGTTCCAATGAGCAATAAGGGTCTTGTTATTACAACCATACTCAATAACCTTATGCTAACTCCAGAAATAAGGTTAAAGGGAGGGGCGTACGGAGTATCAGCTACTATGGCTGATAACAGCTATATAGTATATACATATAGAGACAGTAATTATGTGAATTCTTTAAATGTAATTGGTGCTACAGATGAGTTCTTATCAACTATAGTTCCATATATGACAGAAGAAACATTGGAAAGCTATATTCTCTCTTTATTTGGAACCGTTAATCAAAGCAGTGGTGAAATAAACGATGCTATGAATAGATTAATTGAAAAATATTATGGTATAACTACTCAAGATAGAATAGATATCCTAGAGGAAGTTAGAAGTACTACTATATCAGATATTGAGACATATGCGAATTATATGTCAAAGATAAATGAAAATTTGAATTACATAATTGTAGCTTCACCTGATGAAATTGAAAAGAATAGAGATATGTTTGATGAAATAATTAAACTAGATTAATTTAATATCTTCTAAAAGAAAAAAGGAGCCAGGGCTCCTTTTTTCTTTCCAACAAATGAATGATAATATTATTGCTCTACCTTAATCCCTCCGGAGCTTGCCCTTGCATATATATTGACCGTAGGGTTATAACCAATATTCGCAGTTGCATGATTGCCTTTTTCATTTTTCTCAGCTGCAAAATTTGTGCGAATACCACCAGAATTTGTCTGTGCATCTAATGTGAATTGTAAATCCTTCTCCAGTGTAATTTTAATTGATCCAGAAGTAGCACTTAGATTGATATCACCCCTAGGGTTAACAAGAGCAAGGGATATGCCCCCTGATGATGTGTTTATATCACCAGCTCCGGATATACTATCAATCTTTATTGCTCCGGAGGTACATCGTAAATCATAGCTATCAACATTAACGTCTCCAAGGCGTATTCCCCCAGAATTCGTTATGATATCGAAAATTTAGCTGTAATATCATCATCAAGGTGAATTCCACCAGAGGTGCATTTAAGTATAATTTTTTCATCAACATTAATATCCATAGAAGAGCGAATACTTCCAGATGTTGCTTCCGCATAAACATCCTTTGCGGTTACATAACCATAAAACCTTATACCACCGGAGGAGGTTTTGACCTCAAGAGTATCAGCAGTTATGTTATTATTGATTTTAATACTACCGGATGTATTCTTTAGTCGAACATTTTTTAATGTTAATTCGTTTTCTACTTTTATTGAACCTGATGATGCGATAGCATCTAGATTGCCAAAATATTCTTCTGGAATTTCCACAAGGAGTTTTTCATTATAATTAAAAAAGTTGATAAATTTAAACTTTGATTTAATGTAAATATGAACTTTATCACTGGAGGTTGATATAAAAAACAAATCACCCCGCTTAGCATTTGGATTACCATATTGGCTGACTATAATCTTATTACCGCTGGTTTTACGAATTTCCAAGTTTTGTCTTGTGCTTTCTATAACAACATTCTGATCATTCCTAAGTGAAATTTCCTCGTTTTTAATAAGTCTACCTGTATTCAACATATTAATAAGTCTACCTGTATTCAATATATTAATAGGTCCTCCCTTTGCAATAAGTATAGTAGCTGAAAGAACAATTACTGCAATTATTGACCATAAAGTAATTGCTAATATCAAAAACCCTTTTTTCATAGGAACCATCCTTTCCCCAGCATAAATTATGCTGCTTTTTTCCATAAAATAATCAAACGAATGATTTGCTCAGCTGCAAGAGCAAGTAAGAATATCATCCAGGTCCATGTCCAAGCCCAAAAGCCGAAGCTGATAATGAAGTAGATAATCACTGCTAAAGTCCATAATATACCATGCCAAAGTCTTTTCCTTTTTTTGCTATCTGCAAATCTATACAAAATCAACTGTTGAATGCAAGCTCCTATCAGAAAAATTATCCAAGAGATATGCCACCAACTGGTTAAGAAACTAATTAATAAATATAATACAACTATAAGTGACCACAAGGAGGATGAAATGGCGCCCATTAATTTTTTGCGGTCATTGTTAATTGCGACCTTTTCTTTATATTCTTCAACAAAAGAGTTATCTTCTTTACTGTAATTTACTTTACTAATAGAATAGCCATATGCTATAAATCCTGTGGCAACTGCACAGAAAAAAAACATAAAAATTACTCCAAAGCTAGAAAAACCAATCTGGTCAAAGAAGATTATAGGAATAATACTTAAAATATAGAGTGCTATACCAATAGAGATTAGAATTCCTCGTTTTTGAATATTCTTTTCTATTTCAAGTGGCTGATATTGTGATGATTGACCAATATCCTTAAGTAGGTTATCGATATCACCTATTCCTGAAATAACAAGAGCGTATGCCTCCTCCTCGCTTTTATCAGATGATATTAGGTCATCGTATTTTTCATTAAGGTTGGCTAGAAGCTCCTCTTTAATATCTAATACATAGCTATCTGTTGAAGTGTTTGCAAATAGTGCATCTACATGGGCTTTGATTCTTTTATTCATTACCTTTCCCTCCGATTCCAATTAATTTATCAATCAATTTTTTTGCATTTTCCCATTCCTTGCAACTTGTTTCAAAATATATTTTTCCTTGGTCCGTAATATGGTAGTATCTTCGTCTTGCCCCTGTTGTTTGATCTCCCCAGTAGGAGACAATGTAGCCGTTATCTTCAAGTCTTCGAAAGGCACCATAAAGGGTAGCCTCTTTAAGTTCATATTGACCGTCACTTGCTTCTTGTATTGCTTTATTGATTTCGTAGCCGTAACTATCTTTGTTATAAAGATTAGCCATAATAATGGTTTCGGTATGACCACGAATCAAGTCAGATGTTATGGACAAGTTTCACCCTCCTTTATATTCCAAATTTATATATACCATAGTATCAGTAGATACCTCGCCTGTCAAGGTATATATTTTTTCGAGTATAATTTATCTGGTAAATATTTCTTGACATAAAAGTAACAATATCATAAGTTACTTATAGTGATATATGATATTTTGTATATCTACTAAAATTCATTTGACAAGGGGGAGAATTATGAGTAAGATACATATTGCTTATGCAACTATAACTAAGCATTCAAAAAAACTGGCACATGCTATTGGCGAAAGACTATATGTTAAACCTGATAATATACTAGATAAACCCTTATATGAGGCTGTTGATTTACTTTATATTGTTGGAGGAATATATGGCGGAGAAAGCTTACCAGCGCTTATAGACTTCGTAAAAAGCTTAGACAATAATAAAGTAAAAAAAGTAGCCTTAATAACATCATGTGCATCTAAAATACATGTACAAAAAACAATCAGGACAATTCTAGAGGATAAGAATATTCCTGTTATTGATGAACACATATGTCAGGGGAGCTTTCTATTCTTTAAGATGGGGCATCCCAATAAAGATGATTTGAAAGAAGCAGTAGATTTCGCTTTTAAGCTGTCAGAAAGATAAGACGTGAAAATTACATTACATGATTTAGAAAAGAGAGGATTTTAGTAAGATGGGACAGATATCAGGACCTACGGCGTTGACAGAATACGTATTACATCTTAGTAAGGATAAGGCTAATAAGCCACTATTAATTTTATTGGTTCAAGGAATATTAGCAGGTATTTATATAGCTATTGGAGCTATAGCATCTCTTATAATTGGAGCAAACACAACAGATCCAGGATTAGGGGTATTTTTAGGTTCATTTGTATTTCCAGTTGGTATCATTGCAGTATTAATTATGCCTGCTGAATTGTACACAAGTGATTGTATGGTTATGACAGCAATTTATGCTAGACGAACCAAGATATATAGGATATTTAAGATTCTGGCTTTGATTTTTCTTACCAATATGGTCGGTGGAATATTAATGGCTTTACTAACTAATTGGTCAGGTATTTTTTCCGCAGAAGTGATGAAATATACCATAGAGAAAGCAACAACAAAGGCATATATGCCAGCTAGGCAGCTTCTTGTTAGTAGCATACTTTGTAATATTATAGTATGCACAGGCGTGTGCTTAGCTTATAGATGCCAGAAGGAATTAAGCAAGATTGTGGTTTTATGGTTATCAATTACTGTCTTTGCTATATCAGGGACAGAACATGTTGTAGCTAATGTATATTACCTTTTTACAGCATATTTTTCAGGGGCTGAGATAGCTCTTAGCAATATTATATATAGCTTATTGCTATCAGGACTTGGTAACTTTATCGGTGGGGGAGTAATAGTCTCAGGACTTAACTACCTAATGGCCCATAAAGATATAGAGAAAAATAATAGATTACATTAATTGTTATATTCTGATATTAACATTACTACCAAATTCATAGCAATTTCTTATTGCATCTGGAATAATAGAGGTAAGGGAGAAATATACGTCAGGATAAGCGAAAAACTAGAATAGTTAAACTTTTGGAAAGCACTGAGGATATAATTATCTTAGTGCTTTTCTATTTACACTAATTGTATAGCTTAAATAAATTAAAATAACAATGCTTGTACTAAACACCTTTTTAGGATAAGATGGTTATGCTAAATAAACTTAAAAATTAATTGAAAATAACAAACAAAAAAGAATAGGAGTATAATGCAATTTAACGAATTAAATGTAATACCTGAGATATTAAAAGCCTTAGAGAAGGAAAAATATTCAGTTCCAACACCAATACAAGAGGAGGCAATCCCAATTATCTTAAGTGGTAAAGATATGCTTGGATGCGCTCAGACAGGAACGGGGAAAACAGCTGCATTTGCTATACCAACACTACAATTGCTCTGCAATGAAAAAATTACTCATTCAAAAACAAGAAATATAAGAGCTCTAATCTTAACACCAACCAGGGAACTTGCTATTCAAATATATGAAAGCTTTACTAGCTATGGTAAGTATACAAAGCTGAAATCTTGTGTAATCTTTGGTGGGGGTTCTCAAAAACCCCAAGAGGAAAAATTAAAGCAGGGTGTAGATGTTTTGGTTGCAACCCCTGGAAGACTGATTGATTTAATGAATCAGAAGCAGGTGGATCTACAGAATATCAAAATCTTTATTTTGGATGAAGCTGACCGTATGTTAGATATGGGTTTTATAAACGATGTAAAGAAGATTACAGCTAGAATACCAGTAAAAAAGCAAACCTTACTTTTTTCAGCTACAATGCCAGCTGATATTGAAAAGTTATCCAAAAGTTTGTTAAAGAATCCCGCAAATGTGAAGATAACACCGGTATCTTCTACTGTAGATACAATAGAACAATATCTGTATTATGTAGATAAAAACAATAAAAGGAATTTACTCACCCATATCCTTAAAGATAAATCGATAACTTCAGCTTTAGTATTTTCCCGTACAAAACATGGAGCCGATAAAATTGTTCGATACTTATCAAAGAATGATGTTACAGCCCAGGCAATCCATGGTGATAAATCTCAGGGAGCACGTCAGAGAGCATTAAATGATTTTAAGAATAAAAAGATAGCTGTATTGGTTGCAACGGATATTGCAGCAAGAGGAATTGATATTGACGAACTGTCTCATGTTATTAATTATGATCTACCAGAAGTAGCCGAAACCTATGTACATCGAATTGGACGTACAGGTAGAGCTGGTCTTGCTGGGGTAGCAATTTCTTTCTGTGATTTTGATGAGAAAGAGTATTTAACCAATATAGAAAATCTAATTAACAAAAGATTAGTTGAGATAAAGGACCATCCATACCCACTAATGAACAATTTCCCTGCTGAAAAGAAAACTCAGCCTAGGAGACCTTCCTCAAGGAAAACAGATCCTAAACGAGAAGATGCAACTTCTAAGAAAAAGTATCGTATGACAGTAGATGGTGTTCTGAAAGAAAAAAGAACTTTTAAAAAGTCCTCAAAGTATGGTAAAAAGAGAAATAAGTAATCTTAAGACACTATATTATGAACAAAAAGCATGTTCATGATCTTGAAACTACACTTGGGATTATCAAGTAAGTTTGTAATCACTCATTCTTTTTTTATATTATAAAGCAAATATTTTATTATATACCCGGATTGTCATACTGTCAAGACCCGATTTGTAAATTTCCTGATTTTATGTTATAATAGATTTAGCCGTACCATGGATTCATATGTAGTATGTAGTATGTAGTATGTAGTATGTAGTATGTTAGTATGAAGAGTATGAAGAGTATGGAGCGGTTTTTTAATGCAACTTATAACTTTATATACTAAAGAAAGGAGATGCGAGATGGAAAAAATACGGACAAGTTCTCTGAATGGAATAAATTCGGTGAGCGATTACCTATCTGCTGCGTCGGTAGCGCCTCTCTTGACAAAAGAAGAGGAAATTGATTTGGCAATAAGAATTGAGGCAGGAGATCAGGAAGCAAGAGATATAATGATTTGCTCAAATCTTCGTCTTGTAATTAGTATAGCAAAAAAATATGTAAATACCCGCACTCTGTCTTTTTTAGATTTAATCCAAGAAGGAAATCTGGGTCTGATAAAGGCCGTGGATAGATATGAATATGATAAAGGATTTCGATTTTCCACCTATGCTACATGGTGGATTAAGCAGGCGATCAACCGTAGTATAGATGACCAGGATCGTATAATTCGTATTCCTGTTCATATGGGTGAAGTCGTTCGCAAAGTGATGAAAACGACACAAGACATGCTTCAGGAAGATGATGAGATGCCTGATAATAAACTGATAGCTGAGAAACTCGGTATACCTGAAACAACTGTTAAAAAAGTATTTAGAATTGCGGGACATCCGATTTCACTAGAAACCCCTATTGGCGAGGATGGAGATTCTAATCTTGGAGATTTTATTGAAACTACAGGTGTGGATTCTCCTGAGGAAAGTGCAATAGAGAGCTCTTTACAGATGGAGATTAATAAGCAATTGCAGACATTGAATGAACGTGAACAAAAGGTTCTGGAAATGCGCTTTGGTCTTAATAACACCCAACCCCATACACTGGAGAAGGTTGGAAACCATTTTGGTTTAACCCGTGAGCGAATTCGGCAAATAGAAGCAAAAGCATTAAGCAAATTGAGACTTCCAAGCCGTAGTAGATATTTAAAAGATTATGTTATATAAATTACTATATTGTTAAACTCTTATATCAATACTATTACCGAGATAAGGTTGTACTGATTGTTCCATCATCTTAATCATACTTTGTCCTAAATCTTCGATAGTACTTAAGTTTTTAGCAAGAACAGCAATCCCAACAGTAACACTATTAACTGGCTGATTTGTAGATATAGGAATTGATCCAATATTCATATTTTATACCTATGCCTTTCTTCGTAACCTGCAAATTATGGGCCGTATACACAATATCTGCAAAGTGAATCGTGTATATATACACGTGTGAAGATGTTTTTTCACGATTACCTTATTTGTTTTTATATACTAATAATATCATATATTTTATAAACTGTAAAACGTAAGAAGCACGCTACTTAAGCTCACTGGTTCCCGTGGTTATTTACGGGTCAAATAAAGGAAAGATGAATTGACTGGTCAATTCATCTTTCCTTTTATATTTGAAGTTTACCCTTGAAAATCAATGACATCAAGCCATTTATATAAGATTTCTTTTTCTTCATCTGCTGCAGTGATAAGCTGTTGAGCAGCAACTATTGGTAACCATTTCTGTACATATTGTAAAGCTGTGTCACTCTTCTTGCAGAAAAGCTTGATATACTTATCTGCAAGTTCAGGATAGAATAAGGTCATCTTTAGATAGGTAGTAGCTACGTCTCCACTGGCATTACCCTGGGTGGCGTGAGACCAGTCAATAATATATGCACCTTGATCATTAATAATAATGTTAGATGGAAGAAAATCTCCATGACATAATTTTGTATGCTTAGGCATACTTTCAAGTCTCATTAACAATTCATATTTGGTAGTTGCATCTAGCTCTGTAACACTTTGAATTTTACGAACCAATTTATCTTTTAATTTTGTAAGTAAGGGAGCTGTTTGGGCGTGCATTTTAATCTGTAGATCTACAAACAGTTCAAGTAGCTCATCATTTTTTTCGGGATGCTCTTTCATCATTTCATGAAGAGTTTGCCCTGGTATATAATCCATTGTGATACTCCAGCAACCATCAACCTTTCCAACAGATTTGATCTTTGGTATTTGTAAACCGGTTTCCTCAACTCTGGATTGATTAAGAGCTTCATTTAAAATCAAAGATTTTGGATGATCCTTGTCAAACACTTTTACAACTGTATCTTCATAGCGATAGATGGTTTTATTGGTTCTCGTTGCTAATATATCCTCAAGCTTCATAGTTATACCCCTTTCAATCTATAATATTATCTTGATAATGTTCTTGCACAATATATGTTTATCTTACTTCCCATAATAAACCTTTGTATAGATTTCTTTAAGCTCGCTCATTAAAGGATATCTTGGATTGGCTCCAGTACATTGGTCATCAAAAGCCTGTTCTACCATGTCATCAAGTGTATCAAAGAATGCCTTTTCATTAATTCCGTATTCCTTAATTGACTTCTTAATACCAACAGCTTCCTTCAACTTATCTATAGCAACTAGTAGCTTATTGAATGTATCCATATCATCCTTACCATTGATGCCAAGGAAGTTAGCCACCTCCACATAACGTTCTAAAGTGTTAGGATACTCATATTGAGAAAATGTTCCCATTTTAGTAGGTCTCTCTGAGATGTTGAAATTCATAACCTCATTGATTAGTAATGCATTAGCAACTCCATGAGGCAGATGGTGGTATGCACCTAGCTTATGAGCCATAGAGTGGCAAATTCCAAGGAATGCATTGGCAAATGCCATACCTGCCATTGTAGAAGCGTTAGCCATTTTTTCTCTAGCTTCAACGTTAGAACCATCTTCATAAGCAGTAGGAAGGTACTTAAATATATTTTTCAGGGCCTTTAAAGCCATACCATCAGTATAGTCAGTTGCCATCATAGAAGCATAGGCTTCAAGAGCATGAGTCATAGCATCAATACCGGAAGCACTTGTTAGTCCCTTCGGTTGAGTCATCATATTGTCTGTATCAATTATAGCCATATTAGGAAGTAATTCATAGTCAGCAAGAGGATATTTAACTCCGGTTACCTCATCTGTGATAACAGCAAAAGGTGTTACCTCAGATCCTGTACCAGAAGTTGTAGGAATAGCTACAAAGTATGCCTTTTCACCCATCTTAGGGAATGTGTATATTCTTTTACGAATATCCATAAATACCATGGCCATGTCATGGAAATCAGCTTCAGGATGCTCATATAATAGCCACATAATCTTAGCAGCATCCATAGCAGAACCACCACCAAAAGCGATGATAACATCTGGCTCAAAGGAAGTCATTGCCTTAGCCCCTTCTTTAGCACATGCTAGTGTTGGATCTGGCTCAACCTCATAGAAGCAAGTATGTGTAATCCCCATTGCATCTAGTTTGTCAGTAATTGGCTTAACATTGCCATTCTTATATAAGAAGGTATCGGTTACTATGAAAGCCTTTTTCTTATTCATAGTAGTACCAAGTTCATCAAGTGCCACTTCCATACTTCCCTTTTTGAAGTATATCTTTTCTGGAGCTCTAAACCAAAGCATATTTTCTCTCCTTTCAGCAACCGTTTTGATATTAAGTAGATGTTTTACACCAACATTTTCAGAAACAGAGTTGCCTCCCCAGGTACCGCAGCCCAATGTTAGGGATGGTGGTAACTTGAAGTTGTATAAGTCCCCAATGCCACCATGTGCAGCAGGAGTGTTTATTAATATACGGCAAGTCTTCATGGCCTGCTCATATTTAGCCATTTTATCTTTTTGGTTAATATTAATGTAAAGGGAAGCTGTATGACCATAACCTCCATCAGCGATTAATTGCTCAGATTTACCTATAGCTTCATCAAAGGTTTTTGCTTTATATAATGCGAGAACAGGAGATAGTTTCTCATGAGCAAATTCTTCTGATATATCAACGCTTTCAACTTCTCCAATTAAAACTCTAGTATCCTCAGGTACTTTAACTCCAGCAAGTGAAGCAATCTTGTAAGCTGATTGGCCAACTATATTAGCATTAAGTGAGCCGTTAATTAGTATAGTCTTTCTTGTCTTCTCAAGCTCCTCTGGATTAAGAATATAGCATCCTCTATAAGCAAATTCCTCTTTAACCTCTTCATATATACTTTCCAAAACTGTTACTGATTGCTCAGAGGCACAGATCATACCATTGTCAAAGGTTTTAGATAATATTATTGAGCTTACGGCTTGTTTGATATCTGCTGTATCATCAATGATAACTGGAGTATTACCAGCACCAACACCTAGAGCGGGCTTACCGGAAGAATATGCGGATTTAACCATACCAGGACCACCGGTTGCTAGGATAATATCAGAGTTTTTCATAACCTCATTAGTTAATTCTAAGGAAGGTACATCTATCCAACCAATAATTCCTTTTGGAGCACCAGCAGCAACAGCAGCCTCAAGTACAATCTTAGCAGCGGCAATAGTACATTGTTTTGCTCTAGGATGAGGAGATATGATTATAGCATTTCTTGTTTTTAAGGAGATTAGAGCCTTAAAAATTGCAGTGGAGGTAGGA
>DUNS01000263.1 GCA_012839235.1 Clostridiales bacterium | reverse complement strand
GTTTTTAATCAAATTTAAGCAGAAATGGAATGAATTTTGTATTATTTAAAAAATGACACAGTTTTAACACTATTTAACACTATTGTAATAATTAACTTGAGTTTACATTATTTGATTAGGAGTTGGTAACAAAGAATGGATGCACATAAGAATATCTACTACACTAAAGAAAAAAGTAATCTAAATTATTTGTTCCTTCTTAAACTAGGATGCATTATAGTTGCTGCTTTTATAATGTCTGGATTTTTTAAATCGGAAGCTTTAGCCAGTTCTTCTATGGTGTATTATGATTATGCTTCAAAGAAAGATATTACCTATACCGGTAAGCAGGTAAAGGTTAATTACAATGGTAGAAAAATCAGTAAGGATGAAAATCCCGGTATTATTGTTAATGGTATTGCGCTATTATCCTACAAGGACATATTTGCCAATTCATCAATTGATGCTAGCTGTGTTTATAATAAAGAAGCAGGTACGGTTACTATCTCTAATGGTGACACAACAATAGTTCTTACAATTAATAGTAAGACAGCAATGGTTAATGACAAAAAGGTTAATATGTCAGTTGCACCGATTAAAATTAAGTATCGTACCAACAATGTTGCTAAGATACTTGTTCCATCACGATTTGTGGCTGAGAATCTTGGCTATAAGTATACTTGGTACAGTGGAACTAGTACTGTTGAAATTGAAGGAAGCTCATTGTGGTTATCATATAATGGTGGTTCAAAATTTGCCTATACGGGGTCTACAGCGCAGACTTCCATAGATGGTAGAGTAGTGGGGCATGGTAATATGCCTAATATTATAGTTAATAATACAACTATGGTTAGAGCTAAGAGAGTATTTGCAGATACTGAGATTGGCGCTACTTATTCATATAATAAGAAGGATAAGACTGTTACTTTATCTACTAAAGATACAAGCCTAGTTATGACAATAGGAAGTACTACAGCATATCTTAATGGTAATCCTATTGAAATGTCAATTGCCCCTATGATTGTGACTAATCATGAGGCTAAAACTAATTATGTTATGGTTCCAGGTAGCTTTACAGCATCCTGCTTAGGTTATGATTATAAATGGAACCAAGAAGATAGGATGTCCGAATTGACTTCCCGTCCTCTTAACCCTTCCTCTGGTAATAAGAATAATGATTCGAATTCAAATGATAACTCGAATCATGTTAATAAACCTGATACTAAGGAGGATAATAAAACACCTGTTGAACCAGAATTAGGCGATAATAGTATCGCTTGGGAAAAGGGAAAAATTCTGCACCAATGGCTTTCTAATGAAGTTTTTATAGGCAAGGGTTCCAAAAAACAATCTATATCAGGAACTTCCCCAGGCAATACTGATGATGGTACAATTTTAAGTATTGTTGAGACCTCCTACTCACAGATGTTAAATGGGGAAACATTTCAATTTTATGGATCTAAGGCTTATGGAAAAGTTACATCAGAGCTTAAGAAGAATACTATTACTATACAGATTCATGGAATGAATAGCTATGTTCAGAACTTTTATCCTTTGTCCTTAGCTAATTCAGTTGTTCAAAATATTACTGCTAGATATGATATCAATACAAGTATTACTACTATCGAGGTTAAGCTACGGCAAGAGGATGTCTCTTATGACTTAGCCTTATCACCTGACAAGATGAGTTTATATCTTAATATATATAGAAATAGTATCACATCTGCTTCAGTTGGAACCAATGAGTTAGGTGATTACCTTACACTTACTGCTATGGGACAAATGAGCCCTAAGATTAGTGTTCAGAATGGCTACATGATGTTGGACTTCCCTTATACTGCTAATGGTATTGAAGACCAATATACTATGGTCGATGGGGCTAAATATATAAGTCAGATATATATAGCAGATCTTATGGATAGAACTCAGGTTTATCTAGGTCTTAAGAGTGAAGTGGATTATTATATAATAGAGAATGGTGGCTGGTATACTGTATCCTTACAGGCTAAAAACTCTAATTATAAGCCGCCTACACCTGTAGAAGAAGCACCTGTGGTTGAATGGAATAATAAAAATGTAGAAATTATTATACCAAAGCCCGATGGAATTGAAATAGAAATGATCACTGATAAGGATTTATATTTAAAGAAACAGTTTGTTATAATATTACCTGGTGACTATAGGACCTATTTTCAGACTAATCCTATATCAGCTAATTCCAATGTAATCAAGAAGGTTGATGTAAGCCTTAATAACAATTATGAGACAGAGATATGGGTTACAACTAGTAAAATTCAAGGTTATGAATATACCACTGATGATTCATTTATATATATCAATGTTGATAATCCAAAGAATATCTACAAAAATATTGTTGTACTAGACCCGGGCCATGGTGGTGGAGCTAATGGGGCACAGTATTTTAACACTAAGGAAAAGGATATTAATTTTAAGATCCTTTATACATTAGGGGAAAAGTATTTTAATGCTCCTAATTCTAAGATAAAGGCCTATTATACAAGGACTGCGGATAATGATGTTGGCCTTTATGATAGGGCAGCATTTGCCAAAGAAGTTGGTGCTGATTTATTTGTTAGCTTACATATGAATGCCTCAACATCAAAAGCTGTTAAAGGTATGGAGGTTTATTATTCTACCAACAATAACAGTAAGAATAGAGGCGGGCTTAATAGTGAGACTCTAGCCTCAAGATTATTAAATGATTTATTACCTATCATTGGAACTGATAATAGAGGAATCAAAAAAGCCAGATTTGTTGTAGTTCATCATAATACAGTTCCTGCAGTATTAGTTGAATTAGGGTTTATGTCCAATTCCAGCGATTATAATAAGATCACTAATGGAAGCAATCAAGAAAAAGTTGCTAAGCAATTATATGATTCCCTATGCAATATATTTGATAGATATCCTACTGGACGATAAGCATAGCCTTATATTCAAATAACCTAATATATTATAATTATAATTCCCTATATGATTACCGAGATATAAGTCTCTGAAGCATATAGGGAATTTTTTTATCTACGAATTTCTATTCATTTCACATATTACTATTATTTCCCTCATAAATAATTCTATTTATTCATAATATGTTCACATTTACAATATATAATAATTCTGTAATATATTTAACACAAATGTAACATTTGACAAATGATGACAGGATTACCATCAAATAGAAGTACATATAAATAGTCTTAATAAAAGATTGTTTCCAGGTTGTATAGGAAAATATTTGTTTTTTAAGGCTGGTTTTCAGGAGGGAAAATGAATAAAACGACGGAAAAGATAGCTATAGGTTGTCTTATTGGAACTATGGCTTTCGCAGGACAGATGAGGAAGGCAGAAGCTTCAGAACTACCGGTAGCAGGAATTAACCTAGCATTAAGTTCATTACATAAATATGAGGAGAATACCAATATAAGTGTTCGAGACTTGTTAATAAATAGCATAGAATCAGAGTATGAAAACATAGGAATTGCTCAGGTGAAAAACTATGTAAACATAAGAAATAAGGCAAGCACCAAAAGTGAGGTTGTTGGAAAACTATATAAAAATTCAGCAGCAACCATTGTTGGTAAAGATGGAGATTGGTATAAGATCAAGTCTGGTAAAGTAAAAGGGTACATAAAAGAAGATTATTTAATAACAGGTCAAGCAGTTGAAGAAATCGCTGATTCTATTGCAACTAAAGTTGGAACAGTTTCAACGGAAGGTTTAAGAGTTAGAGAAGAGGCAAATACAGAATCAAGAATATTAAGCGTGGTTCCAATGGGTGAAAAGCTTAATATTAAAAAAGATTATGAGGATTGGGTTAAGGTCTCCAACAATAATGGTAAGACCGGTTATGTAGCTTCTGCATATATTGATATTGAAACAAAGTTTAAGGAGGCAATATCAATAGAAGAAGAGAAGGCAAAAATCGCCAAGGAGGAAAAGGAAAGTGGTATGAAACTTCGTAATGATTTGGTTTCATATGCTTTGCGTTTTCAGGGAAATCCTTATGTATGGGGCGGAACTAGTTTAACTAGAGGAGCCGATTGCTCAGGCTTCACCCAGTCAGTATTTAAGCATTTTGGAATTAAAATTCCTAGAAATTCTAGATCCCAGGCAAGCGGTGGAAGAAGAGTTTCAGTAAGTAATATGAAAAAGGGTGATTTGATTTTCTATAGTAAGAATGGAAGAATTAATCACGTAGCCATATATATAGGCAATGGTAAGGTTGTTGGTGCAAGTAGCAGAAAAGAAGGAATTAAGGTTAAAAGATATAATTATAGACCTGTTACTAGGGTTGTTAGTTATTTAAAATAAAAATATTATTGATTACCCCAAAATTCCAGTCCTTTCAATCGAATATATATAATATAGACCTATATATCTTATATGTTAGAAAGGATTGAAAGGAGTAATTAATGAAAAAACTAATAATTTTAGTGTTAACAGCGGTGCTTATAGCAACCCCATCAACTATAGCATTTGCCAAGAATAAGAATTCCAAGAAAAATGACCCTAAGAAGTTTGACTGGAGTAATGATTTTAAATGGTACGAAGAGGATGAGGATGATGACGACGATGATCGTAAATGGAACAAAAAAGAATTTAAACTAAAGGACTCTCCGGTATTCAAATATGGTAAATACCAGCTCCCCTTAGCTCCAATAGTAAAAGCTATGGATTCTGGAGTGGAGTATAATAAAGATAAAGTCATCTTAACGATTACTAAAAATGATACTGAGATTATAATTGATTTTAAGGATGAAGTTGTTTATGTAAATGGTGTGAAGGATACTAAATCTGATATATTTAACTCCAAGAAAAAGAACAATGGTAAAACAGTGCTAATTAAGTATATTGCAGAGATACTTGATTATGGTCTGGATCTTGATGATGATGAAGTAATTGTTAAAATACCTAACAATAAGTATCTTTCTGATATCAAAATCACCCCTATTGTTTCCAATAATACAGATGTAATTAAGAACACTCTTAACAGCTCTTCAATTGCCCTAGAGGCTAGTGCTAAAATCAAAGCAGGTCATACTCATGGTTCAAAAGCTGAGCTATATGTTGGTTCTAAATTAGTAGCAACGGACAATGTAATCTCACCAAAGGACACAAAGGTAACATTCACAACATCTGATGGTACACCTACTAATAAAGAGCTTATGGCAAGTGTACCTAAGGGTGGAGAGGTAACGGTTAAGCTATACAATGAAAAGAAAGAATTAATATCTAGTAAGACAATGAAAGAAAAGCTTGTAGTTGATTATGTTTCACCAACACTAAAATCCGTAATTGGGGTGAATTATATACCTGCTGCAAAACAGATTAAAATTTCTGTAAGAAATGCTGGGGCAGTTGGTGATAAAGTTAATCTGGATATGATATCCATATTTGATACTAAACTTAGGAAGATTCACACTTTAGATAGCTCTTCGAATAAGGGATCTGAAGGAATTGTTAAAAGCTCTACTTCCTTAGTGATTAACCTTGGTGAAAGAGATTATAAGGCCCTATCGGGTTTTGGTAAAGCTAATATGTATCTATCAATATGGGATGGCTCATTAATAAGTGACCAGGCATGCAATTTATCACCTAAAATGCCTCTTATCCTATTACCAGTTAAAATAATTAAGTAACATTTATATGTGGAGAAAAGTGGAGAATATTTTATAGAAAAAGAATTGCTGCATATTTTAAAATATGTAGCAATTCTTTTTTATATAGAGTTAAACTTTGCATATTGTTTAGGTGAAAGATGAAATTCCTTCTTAAATGTTCTAACAAAGGTGGAGTAATCCAAAAAGCCACATAGAGAACATACCTCACCAGCAGGTATTCCTTTTTTTAAGAGATCTGATGCTTTGATTGCTCGCTTTTTTTGTATGTAACGATATAAAGTAAAACCTGTTTCCTCTTTAAACAGATGCATTAGATAGTATTTATTAATATAGAATTTGTTGGAAATAGTATCAATTGCTAAATCTTCATATAAATTATCATTAATATAGCTTAGGATTTCCTCAATTCTTTCATCGTACTTAATGTCTTCAATATTTTTATTAATATCCATCCCTTGGAATAACCTATTGATTTTTACAATAATCTGAATAAATAGAGCATTTTTTAATATTTCACTTCCAAAGGAAGTATCATGGATTGTTTGGTCAAGCTCAATTAAGTTTTGTCTAAAGGAATTGATATCCGTATTCTTCATCCTTATCAAATTTATTTTTCTTTCTGAGGCCAGTTCAAAGCATTTGAGAAGATTACAATCATTACGATTATGGGCTTCTAAAAAGTGGGAGTTAAGCCAGAAAACCATTCTTTCATAAGGCTTATCAGGACTTATTATGGGGAGATGTAAATCGTTCTTTCCTACAAGCAATATGTCCCAAGGCTTAAGCTTATATGATTTACCCTCTATAATATATGTTACATCACCTGAGATGAAGATAATTATCTTGTTAAAATCATGGTAATGGAATTCGAATTCATTTTTTTGTTGATCTTTAAGATTAAAAAAGAGGAAATCTTCCTTAAGGTAGCCTCTTTTTTGTTTCATCTGATTTTCATCAATAATCATAATATCAATACCTCTCTTAATAATCTAATGAAACATGAGTTAATAGTTATAGTTATTATATCACCTGAAAAGCATTTTTTGCAATATATTTGACAGAGTGTGCAATAAATTAAGCATAAATAATTATATAATTTAATTATTAATGAGTATAGGGAGGTTACATATGGGAAAGCTTTTTAAGAATTATAGGATGTCAATAATTTTAATTCTCTCTGTGATAATTGGAGGAATAGTTGGTCTTCTTATGGGACCTGAAGCCAAAGTACTAGAACCCTTTGGTCAAATCTATCTTAACTTGATATTTACCCTAATTGTGCCACTGGTTTTCTTTGGTGTTACATCAGCTATTAGTAATATGACTGTCATGAAACGACTTGGTAAAATATTAGTTGGTATAACCTTAATTTTCGCTGTTACTGCTTTACTTGCAGGACTTCTGGCTCTAATAGGAGTTTTAATATTTGATCCTCTATCAGGTACGGACACAAGTGATATAAGCAAGATACTTCAACAGGTAGAGCAAGATAAGGGAACTGGTGTGGAGTTATCTATTGCTCAGCAATTAGTCAAGACAATTACCGTTGGAGATTTCTTTGAACTTTTCTCGAAAAACAATATGTTACCTTTAATCGTCATTTCAGTAATATTTGGTGTTGCCCTTGTATTGGCTGGTGACAAAGCTAAAGTAGTTAAAGATTTCTTGAATGGAAGCTCTAGTATACTGATGAAAATGGTAGATATTCTAATGTATTATGCACCAATTGGACTAGGATGTTATTTTGCTTCTATAGTTGGTCAATTGGGAACACAGATACTTGAGGGCTATCTAAAATCATTTATTTTATATTTAGTGTTATCTCTAATATATTATTTTGGTTTCTTTAGTCTATACGCATATATTGCAGCGGGTAAACAGGGCTTTAAAGCTTTTTGGAGAAATATTATTCCCCCTACAATAACAGCCTTAGCAACTTGCTCTAGTGCAGCATCTATCCCGGTTAATCTAGAAGCAACAAAGAGAATAGGTGTACCAGCTGATATAGCCGAAACAGTAATACCTATAGGAATTAATACTCATAAGGATGGATCAGTAATAGGTGGAGTGATAAAAATTGTTTTTTTATTTGCTTTATTTGGAAAGGAATATGATAGTATTTCTATGTTGCTTTCAATATTAGTTGTTAGCTTTTTAGTAGGAGCGGTTATGGGAGCAATACCAGGAGGTGGAATGATAGGAGAGATGCTTATCATTAGCCTATATGGTTTTCCACCTGTAGCCCTGCCAGTAATCGCAGTTATTAGTACAATTATTGATGCACCAGCAACCGTTCTTAACTCTACTGGTAATACAGCCAGTGCTATGTTGGTAGCTAGATTTGTTGATGGTAAGGGTTGGTTAAAGAGCGTAAGTAAATAAACGACATTAAAAAGCGTTTTATAGGGCATTACTATTATTTCACCCCTTCTAGCTAGTAAATACCACAATATTTACAACAAATATGTAAATAATATAAAACTTTATGTCAAAATGTCTAGTAATATTCTGATGAATGGTATATAATTGTGGCATAATAATTAAAAAGCATTTTATATTATATAATTGTATTTGTTTGGAAAGGGGCAGGAGAATGAAAGGGAGTTCAAGGCTAAAAGAAGTTGCATCAATGCTTAAATCAAAGCTGACATTTAAACGGACATCTAAGAGGACACCTATGGAGTCATCATTGAAGGAAACAAAAGGTTTTTCAAAGATTTTTAGTATCAGAGTTAAGTTGGTAATTGGTCTACTTATTCCAGTTGCTTTACTTGCTGTATATGGGGTGATATCTTACAATAAATCAGAAACAGCAATTATTAGTAATTATGAGATTAGTTCCGCTGGAACTTTAAATGCAATAAGTGATTATATGGGTTTTGGTTTAAATATTATAGGGGAGAAGACCCAAGAACTCATATCAGATCCAAATGTTAGAGTATATTATAATAAGAAAACAGGTAATGAAGATTTTTTAACCAGTATTAATCAACAATATGATATACAAACAGACATTACTCTTGCTAAGGATACCAATCCTTTTATAGCTGGAATACATATTATTGGTCAATATGGTAAAGGAACTTCAACAGAGGTACCTGCAAGCGATACATTATATAATGCTTTTGCTGAATCTGAACAAGGTAAAGCCATAGAAGGTATAAGTGATACATATACATGGATTGGTAGCCATCCGGGACTAGATGCAGAATTAACCGATGGAGATAAAGTATATTCTACTGACAATTACGCCTTATCGATTGTTAGGAAGTTGAATTCTAATTATGGTTACGTTATAGTAGACGTCTCCATGGAACAGGTAATGGAAATGTTCGCCAAATATGATCTTGGTGAAGGAAGTATAACAGGATTAGTAACTAAGGATGGAAGAGAAGTGGTGTCGGGCTCTATGTCAGATACAGTTTTTTCTACACTTCCTAAATTCCAAGATATAATAAATGAAACTGACAATAATGGATTTTTCTACGAGGATTATGATGGGGAAGAGCATTTGTTCCTATATAGTAAGGTTCCCGATGCTAATATAATTATCTGTGCCTTAATTCCTAGGGCCACCATACTAAGTCAAGTAGAGGATATTAAAAGCTTGAGTTTTTGGTTTGTTACTATATCTTCTATAATTGCAATTGTAATTGCAGGATTTATTGCCGCTGGACTTAGTATTGCTATCAGTAACTTGATGAAATCTATTAACCAGGCATCTAAGGGCGACCTAACTACCAAATTTGACACAAAAAGAAAAGATGAGTTTAGAGCTCTTGGTAATGGAATGACAGACATGCTCGCCAGTATTAGAAAACTCATAGGTGAGGTTCAACAGGTAGGCTCTAAGGTAAATGTTTCTGCAGACTCTTTGTCTAATACATCAGAGGAGCTTTTAACAGCAACTAAGGGAATATCTAGTACGATTGATGAGATAGAAAAAGGTGTTGTGCAACAGGCCAATGATACAGAGAGATGTCTACTTGGAATGTCGGGGCTTTCTGAACAGGTTGATAAAGTATCTAATAATACTGATGAGATAGAAAAGATAGCAGAAAACACTAAAACTGTTACAAATGAGGGTATTGTTATTATTGATGAGCTTAATATGAAGTCTAAAGCAACATCAGATATTACTCATAATATAATCATTAAAATACAAGAATTTGAGAAGCAATCTAAAAATATAGCTGGGTTTGTATCAATAATTAATGAAATAGCAGCTCAAACAAACCTATTATCCCTTAATGCCTCTATTGAAGCCGCAAGAGCTGGAGAAGCGGGTAAAGGATTTGCTGTTGTTGCAGATGAAATTCGAAAACTTGCAGATCAATCCTTACAGGCGGCAGATCAAATTCAAAAGACAGTAAAGGATATTACAAAACAAACCAAGGAGACAATTGATACAGCCAAGGAGGCTGAAGATATTGTAGATAGTCAAACAGTTGCTTTAAATAGTACCATTGAAATATTCAACTCAATTAATGGCCATGTTAATAATCTTGCCAATAATCTTTATAATATTTCTGAAGGTATTAAGAATATAGAAGCAGCCAAAGAGGACTCTATAGGCTCAATTCAAGATATTTCAGCTGTTTCTGAAGAAACTGCAGCTGCTACAGAGGAAGTAAGTGCAACAGCTCTTAACCAGATAAATGCAGTTGAAATGATGAGAAATGCTGCAGTAGAGCTAGCTGACAATGCTAAGGTATTAGAGGATGCAATCAAAGCCTTTACAATCTAGCTTATAAAGAATATAATTAATTAGGGCTGTGTTAATAACAGCCCTAATATATTGCATTAAAATAAGCTAATAATGGACAAAATGATCAGATATAAGACGGTTAGGAGTGACTTAAGATATGTCTAATGTTGTTAGAGATGAGTTAATTACAATTAATCTTACTACTAAATCCATTACAGGGGACAAATTAAGGGAATTGCTGGAATTTTGCTATAAAATCAGCAATAAAGTCTCAATTTGTCAAATGGGAAATAATGGAATGACCTTGGAAGAGGCTAAAAAAGCAATAGATAAATATAATAACAGCTTAAAAGCTATGGAGTTACCTACATTATCTTATGAAATAGATAAAAGCAGTAAGCCTTTTATTTCATCTGAAGATGGTATTAAGAGCTATGTTAAGGAGAATTTATCAAATTATAAGCTAATTAAGCGTATTGTAACATGTACAACAGCCTGTACCTATGGACCAATTCAGGTGATGTATTTTTTTGAATTAGAAGATAATATCAAGAAAACATTCAAGAAGATGAAGGATATATTCGAAGCAGTAATCCATAAGGATGAAAAAGATTTCCTCCTGGAGGATCCAGCATTTTATAATAATAAACAATACGTATTAATAATTAATTCCCGTGAAAAGTATGGAACATTATTCTTAACAGAAAGTCAGTATGATGAATTTAAAAAGTTAGGAATAGAACATAAAATGGGATATGATTTTAATAGTGCATATTAAAGGTGGGAAAAGAGCCATATATCAATGGTTTAGCTGTATATACTGATATAGGGCTCTTTTATACACTAACTATTCATTAAACTTAGGTTTTGCGAATAGTTGGATATAGAATTATATATATTAATACTATTTTTTGTCGAGTGACATAATTTTTACATACCATCCTTTAATGAATAGGTTGCTACCCTCTTTTTCAATAAATTAATAAAGCTATTTATAAATCAATAAAGAATTTACTAATTTCTTCTAAATATAAAGATATTTTTTCTTTATTAATACTATAATATATTCTGTTAGAGGTAACTTCTTCGCATATAAAGCCTAGTTTAGATAATGCACTCATGTGATAAGAAATTGTTGCTGTAGATAAATTCAGTTCATTGGCAATCTCTTTACCATAAGCTAGCTTCTTAGCTATATACTCTAATATATCCATCTTACATTTGATATAGAACCTATTCAATAATTCTTTATTATTGTTCAATATTATGTGTGTGTATTATGTTAAAACCTTTTTTCACCAACGATTCTCTCAAGCTCTAAAAGTTCTGCTCTAGTTAAATCTTGATTTTTTAAATAGTCGGACATAAATGTCGCTAAGGATCCGTTAAATAATTTATTTAACAATGCTTTTGTCTCAATATTTTGAACCGTACGCTTTGATATGGAAGCTTTACATATAAACCCCGGCTCTTCTCTCTTGATTGCTCCCTTATCAATTAAACGCTTAATAACGGTATAGGTAGTATTCTTCTCCCAACCGATATATTCCTTTATGATTTTTGCAATATCCTTTGCAGCCAAATTTTTATTGGACCACAATAATTCCATTACGTTAAGTTCCCCCTCATGAAGTCGTATCTCTGGCTGTGACATAATTAATAACACCCCTTTACCCCATTAAATAACATTCTACAACTGTAATATACAAATATCTACAATGGTAGACGATTACTATAATCCATATTCTACCTCAATAGAAAATATTTGTCAACCTATTTCTTAATAATTCCTTAATAGATTATACAAGTATTTCCAATACCTACAGAGCATTAATTTCTTATAGGCTTGGGTAGATTATATCTGAAGTATTATATATACATTTATCTTTATCACAAGCAAAATACTGCGTAATAAGGTATGTATTTTACTTGCTTGGTAAACCCATAATTTTTATTAGATATTTTTATTGAATAAGGAATATCATACTTTTGTTTAAGTACACTTATGCTTTTTGATCGGGTATTGCTTTTCCAGTGAAGCTCAACTGGTACTAAATTATCTTCTTTATTAATTAGGAAATCAACCTTAGCCATAGAATCTGATTCCCAGAACCCAAAAGATATTCCTTTGCTATTAAGGGACTGGGCAACATAATTTTCTAATAAGGCCTTATCAATCAGCTCATTGTTACCAATGACTATGCCCTTGTATGTTTTATCATTAAGCTTAATAGACTTATAATCTATAAGGTTTTTCATAATGTACTCTGATATTTTAGTATAAAGAATTCCTGTATCAGGAAAATATAGCTTAAAGCTTGTGTTGTTTTCTTCTTTCCTCTTCTCTTCATGGAAGATGTTATCAAAGCTTCCCTTAAGATTTTCTAAATCTGTACTAGATATTTTATAAGATCTAATAATACTATTGTAATCTTCTAATCTATCTATAGCGTCCTTATACATTCCATAGGTGGTTCCTTTACGAATTAAGTTATATTGGAACTTTTTGTTAGTCTTTAAAAGTTGTAAAGGTATACTATCAAATACCTGTTTCATTTTTAAAGTATCACTTTCACCTATATTAATCTGTGAATAGTCATGGTAATAACTAATAAGAGACTTATGGTGCTCATGAATATTAATCAAGGAAGCCATATTTATGTACTCGTTAATGGCTGCTGGCATACCTCCGATTTGAAGATATATCATAAGTAGAGCTAGTAGCTCTTTATGTACAATCTCCGGAACCTTCTTATTAGTAACAAAATGGGTTGTAATTACTTCAATATACCATTCATTACCTGTTGCAACCAAGAATTCATCAAATTCTAAGGGATAGATAGGCAGAATATCAAAAAGCTCTCCCACTTCCTTTGTAATTGGAGTGCTAGAAATAGCAATAATATGGGTGAAAGCTTTTCTGGTATTAACATATTCTATTATTTTAATAAGGTCCTTATCATAGGATAATAAGGGCTTATTAGCATCAGATATATGGGTAGTTGTAGGTATCTCATCTAAAATCAATATTCTTTTAAAGGAATCTTTATCAGGGCTTTCCTCAGAGGCTTCCTTAGAATGATCCTTCTCTTCATGATTTATAATTTGACCCAATACATCATAATCCTTCTCATAATTATAATAAACTATATCTTTAAAAAAGGCCTTAGCAAAATCATATGCAAGATATGTTTTACCCACGCCTTTTGCTCCTGTAAGTAGAATTGGTTTTATAGGGTGTTTATCCGTTGTACTATTCATCCATTCAATTAAGGTGTCGATTGCTTTTCTCTTCAATAAATTATACCCCTATCTATGTCTTAGTTTTGATAATAATTCTGTAAAATAATCTGGAAGGTCCGCTCTAAACTCTACATATTTCTTAGTTGTAGGATGTATAAACCCAAGAACCCCAGCATGTAAAGCCTGTCCCTCTAAGTGAAAAGGATCTTTACTTGGTCCATATACAGTATCCCCCACAAGTGGATGGTGAATACTAGCCATGTGAACCCTAATCTGATGGGTGCGGCCAGTTTCTAAAGAACATTCAACATGGGCATACTTATTACCTAGGTTTTCTAAAACCTTATAATTAGTAGCTGCATCCTTACCGTTCTTATGATTTATGGCCATTTTCTTTCGATCCTTAGGATGTCTACCAATAGGTCCTTCTACTCTGCCAGATCCTTCTTTAAAACTATTATAAACAATGGCTTGGTAACGCCTTGTTATTGAATGAACCTTAAGTTGATCTGCAATAAATTGGTGGGCTTTATCATTTTTACAGGCCACCATTACCCCAGTGGTATCTCTGTCAATTCTATGGACTATTCCTGGTCTAATGACTCCATTGATTCCGGACAATTCATCTTTACAATGATATAGTAAAGCATTAACCAAGGTACCAGAACTGTGTCCAGCTGCAGGATGAACTACCATACCTTTATGCTTGTTGACAATAATTATATCCTTGTCTTCGTACAAGATATCGATTGGAAGGTCCTGAGGGACGATTTGAAGCTCTTTTGGCTCTGGGACATATATAATTACCCTTTCACCGGATTTCACCTTAAAATTGGATTTAACGGGCTTACCCTCAAGAATAACTCGATCCTCTTTTATTAATTTTTGAATATGATTACGGGATAAGTCTCCTAATGCCTGAGATAAATATTTATCAATTCGTATACTGTGATATTGTTCTTCCACGATACATTCAATAATCTTATGGTTATCACAGAATTCTATATCATCATCCATCTCATCACTATCAGAAAACTCTATGCTATGGTCCTTCATTATTTATCTTCCTTATTTCTCTTTTTAAACATATTATCAAGGAAAGCAAGGTCCTCCTCCTTATAATAAAAGATTCCTAATATGATAATAAGTATTGAGGAAACAGTAATATAACTATCAGCAACATTAAAAATTGGGAAATTAATTAGTTCAAAGTATATAAAATCTATTACATAGCCATAGCTAAAGCGATCAATCATATTACCGACTGCACCTGCTCCAATAGCTACAAAAATTAGCTTTAAGAGGTTGAATTTGTCCTCTTTAGGAATTTGAAAATATACATATACTAAGGCAGCTAGAATAATTAATGTAAAAACACTAAGAAGTGAGGCTTTTCCCTGTAAAATCCCCCAAACTGCACCACTATTCTCGTGATATTGTAGCTTTAAAACACTGGGAATAATGTCATATGGACCATTGCTTCGAAGAGTTGTTTTAGCCCATAGCTTAGTTAGCAGATCAAGAGAAACTAGTATTAAAAAATAGATTAGATGACGTTTATGTTGTTTCATATAATAACCATGCCTTTCTTCTAGCGTATAATAATATAAATCTATTTCTGTTCTAATATTGATTCTATAGCTTCAATCATTTCATCCTTGGTAACTGTATTATCAATAATTCCTTCACCTATACTCTTAAGGAGTATGAAATTAATACGGCCACCATCCATTTTCTTATCCAGGAAGGTTGTTTCGTATATTACATTAAGATCAAGGCCTTCAACCTTAACAGGCTGATTAAAGGCTTTAAAGGTATCAATGATGTCTTTATATTCTTCATAGGTTAGATAAGAGCGTTTGTATGAAATATAAGCCCCTGCACAAGCCCCTAAGGACACACATTCCCCATGAAGATATGAGAAGTTTTTAAGCTTTTCTACGGAATGACCAACTGTATGACCAAAATTAAGGAGTGCCCTTATACCTGCTTCCATAGGATCCTCTTCTACTACTTCTTTTTTGATCTGACAGCTTCTTTTTATCATTTCTGATATAACTGTATACTTCCTTGCTTTGATATCACTGGCATTATCTTTAAGCCATCTATAAAAACTTGAGTCCATTATAAGCCCATGCTTAATTATCTCACTGACCCCAGAAAGGTACTCAGACATAGGAAGGGTATGTAAAGTATCAATATTCATATATACCAGCTTAGGCTGATAAAAAGCCCCCACCATATTTTTGTAATTATTAAAATCTACTCCTGTTTTCCCACCGATACTAGAGTCAACCATAGCTAGTAGGGATGTTGGCATCTGAATAAAACGAATACCCCTTAGATAGGATGAAGCTACAAATCCGGTTAAATCACCAACCACACCTCCACCTAAGGCAATTAATATGTCCTTACGATCAAATCCCTCAATGATAAGCTGTTCGTAACAATCCTTAACAGTATCAAGGTTCTTACTTTTCTCACCTGCAGGAAATGTAAATATTGATACAGACCTTGCTATTGGAGCCAATAGATCCTGAATCTGCTTGGCATATAAACTACCTACATTACTATCTGTAACAATCATAAATCTACGATTATTCATTTCCAGAGCTCCAAGGGCATCAATTAGATTTGAAAAGTCTGGTTCTATAAGCAGCTCATAGGAAGGAGCATTATTAACATATATAATTAGCTTATTGTTATTCTTAATCATATAAAAATGCATAACCAATCTTCATAGGACTTTGGTTATGCCAACCTCCTTTATATCTTGTATTTACAGATTAGTAACTCAATTCTTGGATTAATCTGCTTATCATGCATATAGTTTTACTTTTACTGAATATCGACCTTTTTTAGTCTTATAAGGTGTTCCCACATATAGGAACTTACCATGTCCACGAACAGAAACAAGATCATTGTCCTTAAGCTCATAGCTATTAGAGATTACCTCCTTGCCATTGACGAAGACCTTTCCACCCTTAATCAAGCCAGTTAAGCTACTTCTGGATTTATTAAAGGCCACCGAAAGAATGCTGTCTAAGCGAATAGATGATACTGTGCCAGAGATATCTTTAAATTTAGGTTCATAATGAAAGTCCTGTTTATTAATTATTGATGCACTTATGTTGGTATGCTTTATTTTAATAAGATTATCAGCAATAAATTCACTAATGGATCTTGTGCAGAATATATATGCCTCTATATCGTTAATTATTATATCTCCAACTATAGATCTATCTATACCAAGATTTAAAACAGCTCCAAGATAATCCCTATGGGTCAAAGCATCAGAAAACTTACGGTTCTGTGGCTTTATGGATATAACAGAGATAGGAAATTCTATGTCTTCTGTCTTTTTAACATTATCATCACCAGAAAAGCATATCATTCTTCTCTCTGCTTCAAGAAATCCTCCATATGAAAAATAAGGAATTCCCGGCAGCTCATGCTTCATACATTCTAATATATTTTGTTCGTGTAAATTTAAAAAATCAGAGAATACGCAGATACCTTTATAATATGCGTTGTTAGCCAAATCGTAAAGGCGTCTGCGTAAAAGTTGTTCATCCTTATCCATATTAGTTCTACCTAAAACTGCGAGTGAAATGTTGGTGGTTCAAATCCACTATCTTGAATGATATCAAGATAATCTCCTGAGATATCTATCGTATCAGGAGATACAATAAATATATTGTTGGAGATGCGGTGAAGCTTTCCATTAATCGCATAAACTGAACCTGAAACAAAATCCATTGTTCTTTGTGCTAATTTGTCATCAAAGCCTTCCAAATTAATAACTGTCGCTCTACCTGAGAGGAGCATATCACATATTTCCTGTGAATCCTCAAAAGAAGTGGGCTTTAATATACAGACCTCAAGCCCTTTGGAAGTAGTTCGAATTGGAACGACTTTATTAGCCGAGCTTCTTTCCATTCTAAACACCTTCTCCTTTTTCACGTCTGAAGATACCGAGGACCTGCTTAAAGCTTGTTCTAAGTTTGCTTCAGCTTTTTGAGCTTTTCTTTCTTGACGTGAAGGCTTTACAACTTCCTTTTCATCATCAAGATAATCATCAAAATCATCATCATCTTCGGTAAGCTTCATGGAATTCAAGAAACTTTTTAAAATATTCGCCATGGGTAAATTCTCCAATCTTTAATACTAAGCCTACATAATGCCACTATGGGGCAACTCAAGATCCTTGAAGAACAAGGAGAGAGCACCACTGTGCCGGTATCGCAGGTTCTTCTCGTGGGAAGATGCTTTTTCTTCACACTGATTACTTTGTACTATAATTCCTCTGGCCAAATATGCCTGTCCCAACTCTTACCATGGTTGCACCTTCTTCAATAGCAACTTCAAAGTCGCCGGTCATGCCCATAGAAAGAATATTAAAGTAATTACTAAAGTTCTTCTCTAAATTAATATTATCTGAAATATGCTTATAATAGTCCCATTTTTTCTCTTTATCATTATTATCAATGTTTTTGCTTTTGATGTCAATATATAAATCTCGCAAATTCTTGAAATACTCCCTATTATTCTCGGGATTTGTACAATATGGTGCAATTGTCATGAGACCTCTTGCACGAATATGGGGAAATTTAGATATTTCCTCCAATAAAGGTAGAACCTCCTTGGGCTCCACTCCATCCTTAGTCTCCTCCCCTGCAATGTTCACTTGAATTAATATGTCGGAGAGAACCTTCTTCTTAGCCGCCTCCCTTTCAATCTGCTCTGCCAAACGCAGGGAATCTACAGAATGGATTAATAAAACCTTATCAACTATATATTTTACTTTGTTTCTCTGTAAATGTCCAATTTGGTGCCAGTAGATTTTCTTATCTACTATCTCAGATAATTGATTGTATTTTTGTGTTAACTCCTGTACCTTGTTTTCTCCAAAATGCAACATTCCAGAGTTAGAAGCCTCTAAAACCATTGAAGCTGGTTTGGTTTTGCTAACGGCTATAAGGGTCACTTCTGAAGGATCCCTACCTACCCTCTCGCATGCTGCCTTTATTTTGTTTTCTATATCCTTAATATTATCCTTTAACAAAAAATCACTCCATTCATAAAACTAGTAAATTATAGCCTGATTTATAGCTGTACTTCCATCCAGTGCAATATGATCATATGCTGAAAGACCAAAGGCAGTATTCTTATCAATGATATAATATTCTGTATCCTCATATAAGATTTCTATTCGCTTAAATACTGAATATCCAGTATTAATACAATATACACCGGTAAGCTTACTCATCTGGCTTAAGGACAATCGGTTTAGGTTGTTATCAGATACAATGCCTTGTCCAATTTCAAATATATCAGAGTCCACATATCCATATACTTCGTCTTGATAATAAATATCTGTAGGTACAAACTGATAGGTTATATCACCTTTTTCAGAAAATACCTCTTTAATAAGACCCTTCCTATTACTATCTCCTCCTTCAGTGAAGTATTCCAATGGAACAAGATAAAAATCCTTTTGGACTATAGATGATTTAGGTATCTTTAATCCTTCAACAGAATTTATATGCAGCTCCACATCAAGGAAACGATCACTAATATAATTGGTCATATATTTATCTAAGGTTAGTTCTGCATAGAATTCAGAGCCATTCTGAAATAATTCAATCTTAGCCCTTGTATCTAACTTATCCTTAAGAATTGTAATTTTTGTTTGTTCTAGGTCTCTTAAGGACATATACTGTTCTGAAGTTAAAGGAAGAATAATATTCCATATATCAGACGTGACTATTTTATATATAGGGCTATTAATTGGTAGCATAGAAGTTGCCCGAAGATGGGTTTTGTTATAATTATCTTTCTCAAATATGCTTGATGATATCTGGTTCCTAGTTAGGGCCTCATATGAATCAACATAGTATGAGACAACTCCAGCATTGTTACTGTTATACATGTTATAGGAGTAGTTAAGACCAGTTTCATCCTCTATAGTTTGTCCATAATTAAGCATAGTTGTATTAAGTAAATCCAAGACCAGGCTACTGGCATCTTCTTTAAAGCTATATACTGAGGAAAAGTTACTTCCTGAGAAAGTTTTATGAAAGGACATAATCTCATGACTAATCTGAGAGCTATCCTTCTTGGTTAACTTAATAGGTACATCCCCACTTAAAATAACATCAACAATCTCACGGCTTTCATCAACTGCATAGACAGAGGAATTACGTGATACCCTTGCTCCCTCTTTTTGAAAATATGTAATGTAACCAGCCTTCTCTGATAAAATAACTTGCTCTTGTCTTATGACCAGTCCATTAATACGATTATCCTTTGCTGTAGTTCCTTCATGAACCTCATATATGGATATATGATCCTTAGTAAAATATATATAAACATTAATAATTATATAAATAAAAATAACAAGAAAGACGATTATACC
>DUNS01000262.1 GCA_012839235.1 Clostridiales bacterium | reverse complement strand
TCCCTATCAAGACTCGGAGGAGGAATTGGTACTAGGGGGCCAGGTGAGAAGAAGCTAGAGGTTGATCGTAGGTTAATTAGGGATAGAATTTCTATCTTAAAGCAGGAACTTGGGAATGTGAAAAGAACCAGGGAGACAGAAAGGCAGTTACGAATTAGAAATCGTATTCCTGTGATTTCCATAGTCGGATATACTAATGCAGGTAAGTCTACATTACTTAATTATCTTACTAATGCAGATGTTCTTGAGGAGGATAAATTATTCGCCACATTAGACCCTACAACAAGAAATCTTACCATGGAAAGTGGTCAGCAGATCCTTCTGACAGATACAGTAGGATTTATTAGAAAGCTTCCCCATCATCTAATTGAAGCATTTAGAAGTACCTTGGAGGAAGCTAAATATGCAGATATTATCCTTCATGTAGTTGATAGCTCTAGCCCGGATGCCTATACTCAGATGCACATAGTATATAAGACATTAAAAGATCTGGGTGTGCAAGACAAGACAATAATAACTGCTTTTAATAAGCAGGACAGGGTTGAAGAGGATAATATTATTAAAGATTTTCATAGTGATTATACTATTAGAATATCTGCTAAAACCGGTAAGGGAATTAATGAGCTATTAAAGCTTATTGAGAAGGTGCTAAATGAGAGGAAAGTTCTCATTGAGAGGTTATTTACCTATAATGAAGCAGGTAAGATACAAACAATTAGAAAATATGGTCAGCTTCTTTTAGAAGAATACCAGCAGGATGGAATTTTTGTAAGGGCTTATGTCCCAAAAGATATATATGATGGCTTGTACTAGGACATATTTACTAGGGGTAAAAATTGTGGATTTCTTACAAATTCATAGGTTTTTTAAACCGTTTTTTTCATAAATTTCATACCAGAAACTTCCATATTAATTTGAAACTCCTTGCTTTAGGGCTTTGTAGGCTTGGTGAATATTTACAATCATAAATACTAGATGTTGTGCTCTGTAAAAAATGAGCGCATATATCTAGTATTTTTGGTTTGACTTAGCACATTTAAATATGATATTATTATTTTGCGGGAATGTAGAACATATAATAGATAACGGGAAGGGAGACTGTTACATATGATTAATGTTACAAAGAGAGATGGACAAGTAGCAGAGTTTGATTTAAAGAAGATTAGTAACGCTATTACTAAAGCTTTTAAAGCTACAGAAAAGTTCTATACGGATGATATTATTAATTTGTTAGCACTACGTGTTACTGCTGATTTCCAAGACAAGATCACAGATGATTTAGTTAATGTGGAGGATGTACAGGACAGTGTTGAACATGTACTAGAGCAGTCAGGTTATACCGATGTTGCTAAAGCATATATCCTATATCGTAAGAATAGAGAAAAAATCCGTAACATGAAATCCACAATATTGGATTACAAGGAGCTGGTTAATAGCTACGTTAAGGAGGAAGACTGGAGAGTTAAGGAGAACTCAACAGTAACCTACTCAGTAGGCGGACTAATCCTTCACAACTCAGGTTCAATTACAGCTAACTACTGGTTGTCAGAGATTTATGATGAAGAGATTGCTAATGCTCATCGTAGTGCAGATATACATATTCATGATTTATCAATGTTGACAGGATACTGTGCAGGATGGTCCCTCAAGCAGTTAATTAAAGAGGGCCTAGGAGGAATTCCAGGAAAGATTACATCCTCCCCTCCAAGCCATCTTTCAACCTTGTGTAATCAGATGGTGAATTTCCTTGGTATTATGCAGAATGAATGGGCTGGAGCTCAAGCATTTTCATCCTTTGACACATATCTTGCTCCCTTTGTAAAAGCTGATAATTTAACATATAAAGAAGTTAAGCAATGTATTCAATCCTTTGTCTATGGCGTTAACACACCTAGTCGTTGGGGTACGCAAGCACCCTTCTCCAACATTACTTTAGACTGGACAGTGCCTAATGACTTAGCAGAATTACCATGTATCGTTGGTGGTAAAGAGGTTGATTTTAAATATAAAGATTGTAAACGTGAGATGGATATGATTAATAAGGCCTTCATAGAGATTATGATTGAAGGTGATGCCAACGGAAGAGGCTTCCAATATCCAATACCTACATATTCAATTACTAAAGATTTTGACTGGTCTGATACTGAGAATAATCGTATGCTATTTGAAATGACTGCAAAGTATGGCACACCTTATTTCTCTAATTATATTAATAGTGATATGGAACCAAGTGATGTTCGTTCAATGTGCTGTAGACTTCGTCTTGACCTTAGGGAGCTTCGCAAGAAAACCGGTGGTTTCTTTGGCTCTGGAGAAAGTACAGGATCAGTTGGAGTTGTTACTATTAACTTGCCAAGAATTGCTTATCTATCCTCCAATGAGAAGGAGTTTTTCTCCCGCTTGGATCGTATGATGGATATTTCAGCTCGTTCCTTAAAGGTTAAGAGAGATGTTATCACAAAGCTATTAGAAGAGGGACTATATCCATATACAAGACGTTATCTTGGAACATTTGAGAACCATTTTTCAACTATTGGTTTGATTGGCATGAATGAGGTAGGACTTAATGCTCCATGGCTTGGGGAGGATATGACCCATGAAGCAACTAAGAATTTTGCCATAAAGACCTTAAATCATATGAGAGAGAAGCTATCTGATTATCAGGAACAATATGGTGACTTATATAATCTTGAGGCTACACCTGCTGAATCTACTACCTATCGTCTTGCAAAGCATGATAGAAAGCTATATCCAGACATTAAGACCGCTGGTAAAGAGGGAGATACTCCATACTATACTAATAGCTCCCATCTACCAGTAGGATATACAGAAGATATATTTGAGGCACTGGATGTTCAAGATGAGCTACAAACTCTATATACCTCCGGTACAGTATTCCATGCATTCTTAGGTGAAAAGCTTCCAGATTGGCAGGCGGCTGCCAAGCTTATCAGAGCTATTGCTGAGAATTATAAGCTTCCATATTATACCCTTTCTCCTACTTACTCTGTATGTAAGACCCATGGTTACTTGGTCGGAGAACAGTTTAAGTGTCCTCATTGTGGGGAGAATGCAGAAGTATATAGCCGTATAACTGGTTATTATCGTCCTGTTCAAAACTGGAACGATGGTAAGGTTCAGGAATATAAGAACCGTAGGCTATATGATACGAATCGCTCCAGAGTAGTACCAATTGGAGAGTTTAGAGAATTATCCCCTGAGGAGATGATTAGCAATGAGGAGGATGGACTGTTCCTATTTACCACTAAAACCTGTCCAAACTGTCAGATTGCTAAGGAATACCTTAAGGATGTATCCTATGAAGTAATAGATGCGGAGGCAAATCCAAAATTAGCACAGGAGTATAGTATTATGATGGCCCCTACTTTAGTAGAGATAAGAAATGGTATTGTTAAAAAGTACGTTAATGTCTCCAATATAAAGAAATTCCTTGATGAGGAATTGGTTCGTCTATAAGCTTACTTTCAACTACCCTATTATATATAAAAAAGCGTTTCCTTATTTTGGTTGAATAGGGAAGCGCTTTTTTCTGTTCAGCCTTAAGCTATTGAAGAGGCTAGGGGAAAATGATTCCCCTAGCCTTATCCTCTAGTCTTATTGGGCTGAATAGAAATGCTTTTTTATATTCCATGTGGGATTATTCTTGCCTAGATGGGGCATATGAGGTAGAATTAATAAATGAGATAGGAGGATGTGTCATGAGCTTAGCAGATAATATATTTATAAATATGTGCAAGGATATACTTGATAATGGTACTAGTACTGAGGGTGAAAAGGTTCGCCCTAAGTGGGAGGATGGATCCTTTGCATATACAATTAAAAAATTTGGTGTTGTTAATAGATATGATCTTTCTAAGGAATTTCCAGCCTTAACACTTAGAAGAACAGCGATTAAAAGCTGTATTGACGAGTTACTTTGGATTTGGCAGAAGAAGTCTAGCAATATTAATGAATTAAACAGTTCCATATGGGATAGCTGGGCAGATGAAGAGGGGTCAATAGGTAAAGCTTATGGCTACCAGCTTGGTGTAAAACACCAATATAAAGAGGGAATGATGGATCAGGTGGATAGAGTCATCTATGACCTAAAGAATAATCCCTATAGCCGTAGAATTATGACTAATTTATATGTTCATCAGGATCTTCATGAGATGAATCTGTATCCATGTGCATACAGTATGACATTTAATGTTACAAAGAAAAACAATGAGGATAAGCTTGTATTAAATGGAATTCTTAATCAGCGTTCCAATGACATATTAACGGCTAATAGCTGGAATGTTGCCCAATACAGTGTACTTCTACACATGTTAGCTCAGGTATGTGGATATGAGGTGGGAGAGTTGGTTCATGTTATAGCCGATGCTCATATTTATGATAGACATATATCTATTATTAAGGAATTAATAGAACGACCAACCTATGATGCGCCAGAGTTCTGGATTAATCCTGATGTTAAGGATTTCTATGAATTTAAGGTGGAAGACTTTGAACTGCGTAATTATAAGTTTGGACCAAAGGTGGAGAATATCCCTGTGGCTATCTAAGAAAGGTGGTAAATTAATGAATCTCATTGCAGCAGTAGACAACAATTGGGGTATCGGTTATGATAATAAACTTTTAGTAAGGATCCCTGCAGATCAAAGATTTTTTAGAGATGAGACAATTAATAAAGCGGTTATTATGGGAAGAAAAACATTGGAAAGCTTTCCGAATGGGATGCCACTAAAGCAACGTTTGAATGTAGTTATAACATCAGATACCAATTATAAAGCCCATGATGCTCTTGTTGTTCATAGTATAGAAGAAGCCCTGGAAGCTGTGAAGGATTATAGCTCAGAGGATATATATGTTATCGGAGGAGCTAGTATCTACGAACAGATGCTTTCTTACTGTGATATTGCCCATATAACTAAGATAGATTATGTATATAAAGCTGATACCTATTTCCCTAATCTTGATGATAATAATGAATGGGTATTAGCTGAGGAGTCGGAAGAACAGACATATTACGATCTAATCTATACCTTCTGTAGGTATGAAAGAAAACAATAATCCCATATTTTTTGGAAAATCACTTGAAAAACTGTAATAATAGGTCTACTATATAGGTTATATAATTTGTCGCAGTGCTGTGATAAAGAATAAGCTATAACAAGTGAATTGGCTAACAACTCATCTTGTTAGGAATGGGAATATAATAAAGGAAGGATGATTAGATTGCTTAATATTAGAATTGAGAAAACCACCACTCCAAAGGAATTACCTAGTAAGGATAATCCTTTAAGATTCGGTACTATTTTTACTGACCATATGTTTATTATGAATTATGATGAAGGTAAAGGCTGGCATGATGCCCGTATAGTTCCATATCAACCATTAAACCTTGAACCTTCAGCTATGGTTTTTCATTATGGACAGGAAATGTTTGAAGGTTTAAAAGCATATAAGACTGAGGATGGAAGAACCTTATTATTTAGACCTGACAAGAACATAGAAAGAGCTAATAGATCAAATCAGAGATTGTGTATACCAGAGATAGACCCTGATGATTTCATGGATGCTTTAAAAGCAATTGTGGAGATGGATGAAGCCTGGATACCAACTAAAGAAGGAACCTCCCTTTATATTCGCCCATTTGTCATAGCAACCGATCCATTTCTAGGTGTTAGACCTTCAAGCAGCTATCTGTTTATAATTATCCTATCACCAGTAGGGGCCTACTATCCTGAAGGGCTTGATCCAGTTAAGATATGGGTTGAGGATGAGTATGTTCGGGCAGTTAAGGGTGGAATAGGTGCAGTTAAGACAGGGGGTAATTATGTTGCCTCTATGAAATCCCAGGTGAAAGCCCACGATGAAGGATACTCACAGGTTCTTTGGCTTGATGGAGTTCATAGAAAATATATTGAAGAAGTTGGAGCAATGAATATATTCTTTAAGATAGATGGGACAATTGTTACTCCAGAGCTAAGTGGTAGCATTCTTCCTGGTGTAACTAGGGCTTCTGTTTTGGAGCTTTGTAAAGAGTGGGGTCTACCAGTTAAAGAAGAAAGAATATCTATAGATGAGATTTATGAAGCTCACAAAAAGGGCCATCTTGAAGAGGTATTCGGAACTGGTACTGCGGCTGTTATTTCTCCAGTTGGACAGCTTCGCTGGGATAAACATATAATGACAATCCAGGGTGGTGGCATCGGACCGATTAGTCAGAAGCTATACGACACAATTACAGGAATTCAATTAGGAAGGATTAAGGATATTCATAATTGGACAGTGGAAGTAAAATGAGATATAATTTGAAGTATATATTTACTATATAGATTAATTTGAAGGGAAGGTTACAAGTATGAATCATGCTTATGCAGAGGCTGGTGTTAAAAGAGAAGAGAATGCAGCTTCATTAGCATTAAGGAGTCTAGTAATATTTGGGATGGTTGTAGGCGTTATATTAATGCTTATAGGTGGCCTTTTTAGTATAGTGGGAATAGCTCTTGTAGTAGTTTTAGGTTTCTTATATCCTAGATTAAGCGTTGAATACGAATATGTCTATGTTGATGGACAACTGGATTTTGACAGAATTACAGGCAAAGCAAAACGTAAGACTATGTTAAGAGTGGATTTTGATCAGGTGGAAGCAGTGGCTCCAGCTAATTCCCATTCGCTAGACGAATATAAAAATGGCCAGTTTGAAACTAAGAATTTTGCATCTGGCTCAAAAGAAAGTAAACCTTATGTTGTTGTTGCTAAGGTGAATGACAAAAGAATGAAGATATTCTTTGAGCCAAGTGAAAAGATGGTAGACCTAATGAAACAAAAAGCTCCCAGAAAAGTTACAACCTATTAATATGCCTAAGCATCAGGTGAAATCATTATATGAAGAATATGATGGTGTCACCTGTTTTTTATTAAAATAAAACCTTTATTAACTGTTGACAAGGGTCTGTTTATTCGTTATACTTTTTAGAATTATAACCTTAATTATGGCTCAAAAGCTATTTGTAATTGAGGCTTTTGATTCTATATTACTATAAACCTAATAGTTGAATGAAAGTGAAAGTGAGGAGTTAACAAAATGGCTAAAATTATCGGTGATGGAATAACTTTTGATGATGTTCTCTTAGTACCTGCTTATTCTGAGGTTCTACCACATCAGGTGGATTTATCAACCCGACTGACTAACAAGATTAAACTTAATATCCCCCTTATGAGTGCTGGAATGGATACAGTTACTGAACACCGCATGGCGATTGCAATGGCTAGACAAGGTGGCATCGGAATTATTCATAAAAATATGTCTATAGAAGAACAGGCTGAAGAGGTTGACAAGGTAAAACGTTCTGAAAATGGTGTAATCACTGATCCATTTTATCTATCCCCAGACCATACATTAAAGGATGCTAATGAGCTAATGGGTAAGTATAGGATATCTGGAGTTCCCATTGTTGAAAATGGTAAAAAGCTTGTTGGTATTATTACTAATCGAGACCTTAAGTTTGAAACGGATTTTACTAAGAAGATCAGAGAATCTATGACTTCAGAAGGACTTATAACTGCTAAGGAAGGGATCACTCTTGACGAGGCTAAGAAAATCCTATGGGAAGCTAGAAAAGAAAAGCTTCCACTTGTTGATAGTGAAGGAAATCTTAAGGGACTTATTACAATTAAGGATATTGAGAAACAGATTAAGTATCCCCTATCCGCTAAAGATGATCAAGGTCGACTTCTCTGTGGTGCGGCGGTAGGTATCACTGATAATATTCTAGAGAGAGTAGAAGCCTTGGTTAATGCTAAGGTTGATGCCATTGTAATAGATACTGCCCATGGACATTCAGCTAATGTACTTAAAGTTGTTAAGATGGTAAGAGATAAATTCCCTGAGGTACAGATAATTGCAGGTAATATAGCAACAGGTGAGGCTGCAAAAGACTTAATAAAAGCAGGAGTTGATGCCGTTAAGGTAGGTATTGGACCTGGATCAATATGTACTACAAGAGTTGTTGCAGGTATCGGAGTCCCTCAGGTTTCGGCAGTTATGAATGTCTATGAAACAGCTAAAAAGTATAATATTCCTATTATCGCAGATGGTGGAATCAAATACTCTGGTG
>DUNS01000261.1 GCA_012839235.1 Clostridiales bacterium | reverse complement strand
CTCGTCTACTATCTTAATGTTGAGCTCATCCTTTAACCAACGGGTATAAGCATTATCCTCATAAGTATCCCCTTCTGGTAATTTAGGATTCTGCAGTGTCTGTCTACCCATGCTTACTACAACTTCGTTTTCATAAGCACCAAAAGGATCTTTTGTTTCAGTAGTATCAGATGTGTTTTGAGAACCATTGTCTTTTGAAACATCATCTCCCACCTTATCATTATCCTCAGATTTACATGCAGTTATAGAAAATACAAGAATAGCTAAAAGCGCTATTGCTGAAAGCTTCTTTAATAACTTAGTCATTTTTACCTCCTCAATGTTTTTTCATAAAATACTCTATAATTCATTTACAATCAACGGCCATTGATTAAGTATGTTATAAGTATAAATAAATTTCACTATTGAGTAAATAATAGTATTTCCATATTTACTATACTTTTTCCACAACTTTATTTTACTGTTTGTCTATGTATTTATAAAATGATATATTATAAGTACTAATTTCAAAGTGTGAACCTTGATCACAGTGTGATCTTCGATCACACGGCGAGCAAGCTTCCCATAAAAGAAAGGTTGTTTTTAATGTATAAGATATTAATAGTTGATGATGAGAAAGATGAAAGAGACGTAATTCTTTTTTTGATTCGAAAATATAACTTTAAATTAGATGTTTTCCAGGCTGCTAATGGCAGAGATGGGTTGGAAATATTAAAGGAGAATTCGATCGATATTCTTCTGACAGATATTGCCATGCCTTTTCTTAATGGCATGGAACTAGCTGCAGAGGCGCGGAATATTCAACCTGAGATAGAACTATTATTTTTCAGTGGTTATGACGATTTTGAATTTGTCAAGACCGCTCTTTCTCTACGTGCAGTAAATTATATATTAAAACCAATTAATGAAGATGAATTTAGCAAATCAATCTCTAGTATAATTAATTCTATTGAAATGAGAGAGGCTAGTAAAGCAAGATCTGAAAAATACATTGAGGAACATTTTCATAGTAATTCAAAAGGCGATAATGATGATAATTCTTACTATGAAGACGCTGTATCCCTGGAAGAGGATAGCACTCTAATTAAAAATATATCTGAAGCAATTCAGCTAAAAGACATAGAAAGGCTAAGAAAGAATGGTTATTTTTTGCTAGATAAATATGACAATATACCAAATATATCACATATATACATTCGATATCTATGCACAACATTATTACAGTTTCTGATTAATGCTTTACCCGATACTGATGATAACGACCTAAAGAATGCAGTAGAAGAGGTTTATAAATTTCGCTACTTTGCGGATATCCGCAAGTATATTGAAGGTTATTTAGAAAAGCTAATTAAACAGATGGAAGTAGATAATCAGTCACCTAGACATGCCATTTCCATGGTAGAACAATATATACATTCCCACATTAAGGAGGACTTAAGTCTTAACGTATTGGCTGATATTGTTTTTTTAAGTCCAAAATACTTAAGTAGCATGTTTAGTCAGGTTACTGGTATCAGTCTAAATAAATACATTAAAAAGGTTCGCATGGAAAAGGCTAAGGAGCTTTTACTAACTACAAACATGAAAATAGCAGACATTAGCCAGGAAGTAGGATATTCCTATGTATCATATTTCATTCGTATCTTTCAAGAGGAATATAGTATGTCACCGGAAACCTATAGACAAACAAGGGGACAAGGATAATGAAAAAGTTAAAAAATATAATTAAAAATCTTAGCTTCCGTAAAAAAATAGCATATATTTCCCTGGGTATAAGCTTGATTCCAGTTCTTTTATTGGGATCCTTCACCCATATCCAGACTCGACAACTTTTGGTTGATCGCGAAAAAATGGCCCTAAAAGAAACACTTAACACTGAGGTTAAAAATCTTGATTATAAAATAGAATCATATTACACTGCAATGAATCATATTATCTGGAGCGATAGCATTCGTTCCAGCTTATCAAAAAAATACAATAGCAATTATGAAATGTACTTAACTTATCGTGATGTTATAGATCCTATGTTTTTAACTGTAAGAACTCTCCATAGTACCATTGATTCTATTACCATGTATTCTGATAATACAATATTCCCACATGGGGATATTTTGCGTCCATTATCAGATATAACTGACACTAGCTGGTATGATAAGGCTTACAATCAAACCACCCCTTTTTTCACCATGAGCCAGGATAGCAAAAGTCTTTCCCTTGTTTGTCAGATGTATAATAAGCGTTCCTCCTATACAAACATTATTAGAATGTCTATTGATTCCAATAGCCTTTTTCATTCTACCCAGGAGCTCTTTGATGAATTCTACGGTATTATATTACTAGATCAGAATGGTGATGTTATTTATCAATATTCGGATTTTACCAATCCAAAATATCAAGATATTCCTATAGAAAAGATACTAGAATCTGGTAACAAAGAAAACAGAGGCATTGACAACTATGTAGTTGAACAATCTTCATTATCCTCTGTCCCCTGGAGTGCTTATCTTTATCGTCCAATCGAAGCAGTATCTGCTTCAGCAAATCAGATTACTATCATAGTTTTCGTTTTCATCTTACTTTCACTGGGAATAGTGCTTCTTTCTAGTGTACTACTATCCAAAGTAGTAGTTCGACCATTGATGGCTTTATCAAGAAATATGAAGTTAATTGAGCAAGGGGATTTGACCATAACCGTGCAATATACTTCAAAAGATGAAATTGGTAGTTTGATACACGTCTTTAGGAAAATGGTAGAGCGATTGAAGTATCTTATAGATGAAGTACTGAAAAGTAAGATCGCACAGAAGGAATATGAAATGAAAGCATTACAAGCCCAGATTAACCCACATTTCCTATATAATAGCCTTTCATTAATCAATGGTAAGGCGATTATGGCCGGACAAGAAGATATTAGTCAGATGGCTCAGCTCTTGTCCACCTTCTATAGAACTACATTAAATAAGGGAAAAGACCTCGTAACAGTAAAAGAAGAATTGCAGAACACCATCTCCTATGCAAAAATCCAATGTATGATGCACTCCAATTCTTTTGATATTGTATATGATATAGATGAAGATACCTATGATTATATTATACCCCATTTACTACTACAGCCACTGGTTGAAAATGCGATTATACATGGTATTGATCATAAAGAAACTCCTGACAAAGGAATACTTACTATCTCCTGTCAGGGGGAGGAACATTCATTAATACTTAAAGTATTAGATAACGGTTGTGGTATGACGAAAGAACAATGTGATAATATTCTTTCTTCTAGTAGCAAAGGCTATGGTATTCAGAATGTTCATCACAGAGTGCAGCTTTATTATGGATCACATTACGGACTCCAATATACTAGTACTAAGGGTTTAGGAACCTGTGCTACACTAATAATCGGTAAGGTTATCAAGTAGCCGCTTTATTTTTACTTTTTAATGCTACATCTAAGGTATGCCATGGCAAGACACCACATTTAACTCTAGCAGGCATATTGGAAATATTCTGTAGCGCTAAGGCATCCTCTAGAACCTCCAATTGCGCCTCATCGGTAATCTCTCTTTTAATCATGGCTAAGAAGGTTTCTAGAAGGGCCGTAGCCTCTTCTATAGTTTTTCCTCTCATTAAGTCAATCATAATTGAGGTAGAAGCCTGAGAAATGGCACAGCCCACTCCTGTGTAGCCTCCATCTTCGATCTTACCATCTTTAATTTTAAGCTCCAAATTAATTTCATCACCACAGCTAGGGTTATGCCCTCTCTCCACTAAATCTGCATCTTCTATATGGTGTTTGTTATGATTGGACAGATTATGCTCATTGATTAT
>DUNS01000260.1 GCA_012839235.1 Clostridiales bacterium | reverse complement strand
CTTTTGCTCATACCATGCAATGTTATATGCGATTGGAAGCTCATTAACATCTTGAAGCTCGAAGATCTCTTTTAGCTTAAGTGCGATTAGAGCTAAGGAGTAAGAGTCGTTACACTGACCAGCATCTAAAACTCTAGGAATTCCACCGATATCACCAAGCTCTAGCTTGTTATATTTGTATTTTGCACAACCTGCTGTAAGAATAACCATATCTTTTGGAAGAGCTTTAGCAAATTCTGTGTAGTAATTTCTTGACTTCTGACGTCCGTCACATCCAGCCATTACAAAGAACTTCTTGATAGCACCAGATTTAACTGCATCAACAATCTTATCAGCTAGTGCAAATACTTGATTGTGAGCAAATCCACCAATAATCTCACCCTTCTCAATTTCTACAGGTGGTTGACAGGTCTTTGCAAGTTCGATAATAGCTGAGAAGTCCTTGTGTCCATTCTCGTCTCTATTTATATGAGTACATCCAGGAACACCAGATGCTCCAGTAGTAAATAATCTATCTTTATAGCTCTTTGCAGGAGGAACAACACAGTTGGTAGTCATAAGAATAGGTCCGTTAAAGCTTTCGAACTCAGACTTTTGCTTCCACCATGCATTACCATAGTTACCTACAAAGTTGTCATACTTCTTGAACTCAGGATAGTAATGAGCAGGCAACATCTCAGAGTGAGTATATACATCAACGCCGGTTCCCTTAGTCTGCTCTAATAATTGCTCTAAATCACGAAGGTCATGTCCTGATACTAGGATACCTGGCTTGTTTCCAACCCCAATGTTAACCTTTGTGATCTCAGGGTTACCATATGTTCCAGTATTTGCTGAGTCAAGAAGAGCCATACCGTCTACACCCCATTTACCAGTTTCTAAGGTAAGAGCGATTAAGTCATCAATTGATAATGTATCATCAAGAGTTGCTGCAAGAGCCCTCTCCATAAATGCACTGATCTCTGACTTGTCATAGTCTAATTCATTAGCATGCTTCATATAAGCGGCTAAGCCTTTAAGTCCGTAAGTGATAAGCTCTCTTAAGCTACGAATATCTTCGTTCTCTGTAGCAAGAATACCTACTTCAGGGGAAGCAGCTTTGTTAAATAATTCTTCTTTGGTTGAAGCAGTCCATAGAGCTGCCTCTGGAAGATCATCCTTATTAGGAACCTTTGCCAATAATTCGTTTTTAAACTTTAGTGTTTCAAATACTCTTTCGTAGAAAATGTCCTCATCAAAGTTAGCATTAGTGATTGTGGTGAAAAGGTTAATCGTAACATAATGATCGATCTGAGGAGAGATTTCTTCTCCTAGACTTCTTAGGGTTGTAGCTACTGCACTAAGTCCCTTTGTAGTATAGATTAGTAAATCCTGCATATTGGCTAAATCAGGACCTTTACCGCATACTCCCACCTTTGTACAACCTGTACAGCCTGCTGTTTCTTGACATTGATAACAAAACATATTATTCTCCATTACTCATTCTCCTTATATGGCATATCATAGATGCCTATTTTATATTTTATAAACTTTTTGGTTCAAGTATTTTATTGACTTTCATAATCTATAGCGAGTATAATACAAATAAATCTAGAAAAGTGTAGCCGTGGCTACAAAAATAACAAATTTACAAAATATTTGTTTCAATAATTGAGAATAGCATTTAGCTGGATTAGAAGAGGTGGATAATGAATAAATATAATGAAGTAATAAAGAAATGCGCCTTGTTTAGAAATATTAAAGATGAAAATTTTGAGCATTTATTAAGCTGTTTGGATTCTAGTGTAAGGACAGTGAAAGAGAATGAGTATTTATTTTTAGAAGGAGATAAGGTCAATCATGTTGGAATTGTTCTAGAGGGTGCTGTTGAGGTGATGAAGGAGAACCTTGCAGGGAATAAACATATAGTAGCATTTTTGGAGCCCTCAGACATGTTTGCTGAGGGAATTGTATGCACTCTAAATCGTATATCTCCTGTAACGGTAAGAGGAAGGGAAGAATCAAAGGTCCTATTTATACCTTATGAGAGAATTACAAAATCCTGTGGAAATGTCTGCTCCTTCCATATTAGCCTTATCCAGAATATGATGGTGGTACTGGGGGAGAAAAATGTCACCCTAAATCATAAGCTGGAGCTTCTGACTCTTAAGGGTATGAGAGAGAAGATAGCAAGCTTTCTAATAAAAGAAGGCAAGAATAAAGGAACCAGTATTTTTAATATAGTACTTAATAGGACAGAGATGGCAGATTATCTTAATGTATCTAGGACTTCCATGTGTAGGGAGCTGGCCAGAATGAAGGATGAAGGACTTATCGATTATTATGGACGTAGCTTTAAAATAATTGATCGGGAGAGGCTTGTAGAGTGTCTTGGTTAATCATGGACCTGAAGCTGTACATTTTCCATGGGACAGATGAAAAATCAGATCATATAATAATGGGGACTCTACCTGCTACATATACTTCATCAGGGGATACGTGACAGTTATATGCAAGGATTTCAACACCCTTATCCTGGGCAGCCTTCAACTTATCTGCAAATGCTTTATCAGTTGTCCAGTTAGGGCTAAATCCTCTTGCGTCTTCAATTTGAATAATAAAAAGAAGAACACTGCGATAGCCTTCAGCTTTTGCACGAATTAGTTCATCCATGTGTTTGCGACCTCGCTCTGTTGGGGCGTCAGGGAAATAGCACCATCCGTCCTTTTCTAAAGTAACACCCTTGACTTCAATAAAACAGGTATCCTCGCCAATCAATTGAAAATCAAGACGACTGTTATTATATGTAACCTCTCTCTTGATTTCTCTGTAACCCTGCAATTCACTTATTAGATTAAAAGCAATAGCTTCATGAGCTAGAGCATTAGGTAGCTGAGAATCAATTGAAATCCATTTAAAGTTTTTCATTATCATCCGAAGCTCATATTCTGTCTTCCTAGTAGTTGTATCGTGACGGGACAGCATCACTGGTACTCCCGGGATTAGTAATTCTCTCATGCGTCCAGTATTAGGAACATGGCAGATAACTTCCTGTCCATTAATATCTATATGGGCGATAAATCGATTTGGTCTTTTTATAAAAGTGCCATAAAATGTGTCGTAATTAAACTTCATAATAGCTCACGTGCCTTTCAGTTATGATGAAAACTAGGGAAAAAAACTTTACGGTTTTCTATTATAGTACAATATAGTATGAGAATCAATGATCATCCCAAGATGTTTTTAAAGTGAAACCATCTAAAAACCTTGAATAAATAAATATCCAGAGGAAGCAGAATTTTATCCCATTGATAAAGATTAATATTATTCTTATATAAAAATGATAAATTTGACTATGAAAAATAAGTCGAATATAGTAATATTAATTAAAAGAAGTTATTATGTAATTTCTGGTAAGATTAGAGGGGGTCTGAGATTGAAAAAGAGAAAGCTAATCGGAGTATTGATTTCTGAGGTAGAAGAACTTTATCAACAAAAACTCTTGAGGGGCATAATTACCCAATGCTATGGTTTGAATTATGATGTAGCGATATTTTCTACATTTATAAAAGATACGGGATTACCTGAGTATAAGCGTGGAGAGAAGAATATATATAATCTGGTTAATTATGATAGATTTGATGGAATTATTGTTGCACCCCTAACTCTTGCCATTGAAAACCTAAGTGAAGAAATTGAAGAAACATTGAAGAAAAAGTGTAAGTGTCCAGTTATATATGTGGATAAAACATCTAAATATTTTCCTCATATTGAGACCGATGATAGAAATGCTATGGAACAGATAGTAGATCACTTAATCGATAAACACGGGTATAAAGATATATTTTGCTTGGCAGGAGATTTAAAATCCGTGGCAACTTTACAAAGGGTAGACGGGTATAAGGCCTCTCTTATAAAACATAATATACCTGTTGACGAATCGAGAATTTCCTATGAAGGAGATTTCTATTTTACCGGAGGAGAGAAGCTTGCAAGAAAAATTGTCAGTGGCGAAATCAAAAAACCAGAAGCAGTGGTATGTCTTAATGATTATATGGCAATAGGACTTTCTGATGAGCTACTTAATTATGGATTTCATATTCCGGAGGACATGGCTATTACTGGATATGATGCAGTTGATGAGGTGGCAACAAGCTACACAACCATCACAACATTTGAACCTCCTGTTGTACAAACTGGTATCAATGTAGTCTGTGAGCTATCATATCTAATTACTGGCGT
>DUNS01000259.1 GCA_012839235.1 Clostridiales bacterium | reverse complement strand
GAAGAGTTGTTCGCTATAATAAAAAAACATTTTAATGAATTAAAACCATTAAAAGAACTACACTCAACAATACCCTGTAATTAAAGTAATGTATCCAAATGGTAATATAGTAACAATAATACCAAGCAATATAGTTCCCTGTCCAAGTCGAATTAAAGTTTTATTATCAAATTTCATAGTTAAGAAACCTGAAAAAAATCTTCCTAGAGTAATACCAAAATAGAATAATGATACAATCTTTGCAGCTACTTCTACACTAATTCCTCTAATTTCAACAAGATAACTACTGCCCCATAGTCCAGACATAACTTCAAGTGCACAATAGCAAAAGAAAGTAATAAGGACTTCCTTGGCTCCACGCATCTTAATTAACTCAGATAATTTATGAGGCTCGGTATTCTTATTCTCTTCTATATCATCATTCCCATTATTTGCTTTTTTCCACAGAGGAAGAGTAATAAATAAAACTAATGTAAGTACAAATTGAATTCCACTAATAACTAGATATCCATTATTCCAACCTTGAGACTTTGACAAGAAAAACGACATTATCATAGGACCTGTCGCTGCTCCAACTCCCCAGAAGCAATGAAGCCAGCTCATATGCTTTGCCTCATAATGTAAAGCAACGAAGTTATTCAATGCTGCATCTACAGATCCAGCTCCTAATCCAAGAGGTACTGCTAATACGACAAACCACAAGAAGTTTTGAGATAATCCAAAGCCAAGAAGTGCTATTGCGGTCATTAATACACTAACAGCTGTAACAAGACCAGTTCCAATTTTTTTAATAATCCTTTCACTATTAAGACTCGATATTATAGTTCCTCCAGAAATGATCATTGATACAATTCCAGCATATGATAAAGGTACTTTTAAATCAGCATTAATTGCCGGCCAAGCTGATCCTAACAATGAGTCTGGTAAACCCAAGCTAATAAATGAAATATAAATAATAAGTAGTAAAACCGTCATGTATACGCCCATCCCTTAAATTTGCATTATGTATAGTAATGTTATAAAGACAAGTAAATCTATGATAAAGTAAAATTAATCTTACCACAAAATACGTCTATTGTAAATGAAAGCTGGAATATAAAAATATGCTCAGGTTGACGTAATTAAGCTTAGTAATTCTAAACTCTAACTACAAACTGAGCATATAGATATATAAGAAGCCGTTAGAAAATATAAATATGGCATTAAGCTAATGACTAATATGCCCCGGCTACCTTACTGCGTCTATATAATATGGAACAATAATATGGTTACCAGCATGTATCCTATCAGAACTCAAGCTGTTAGAAAACATAATTTCTTCTATATAATCATTAATATCATTATATTCATCAGTCATATGGGCTTTAGCTATATTCCATAGAGTATCCCCTTGCTGTATCTCTACACTAGTAATTGTCTTAGTACGAGCAGAGTTCCTCTCTGCAGTAACTGTCTTAGCAATAAAGAAAACAGAAATCAAAACCAATGCTATTAATAGGGAAGCAAGAAGCCATGGCATCCTTCTACTTTGTAATACTTTATTATACCTTTTATTCTTATTAATTGCTCTATTCATAATATTACACCTCACCGTTCATATTTCTCACGAAATATATAATCTTTAGTCTTTTATTAATACCACGCTCAAAACTAGACCGAACATATGATGCGAACGTTTGTTTCTTTAATATGATTATATCGAACAAACATTTGCTTGTCAACAACTTTATTCGAACATATGTTGTTTTTTACAAACATTTTTTCGTTTTTCAGAACATTAGTTTTGCAATATGTAATTTTCTGTGATACAATATACACGAATAAGCAGATTAGTCCTTGATATACAGCACATTTCCTATTGTATATCCTTTATTTAACAATAATATGAGATGGATAGTAAGGATAAGTGCAACTGTAAAAGTTCCTAATCTGTAATTTCGAATACTGGATACATAATGTAGAAAAGAAAAGTGAAAATTTTTAATTGGAGGTTGACACTTATGGCATATGGTAAGATAAGTAATAAGCAGAGAGAAATACTTGAATATTTAAAATCACAGATTATTAATAAGGGATATCCACCTGCTGTTCGAGAGATTTGCGAAGCGGTTAATTTAAAGTCCACCTCTTCAGTACACTCCCATCTGGAGACACTAGAAAAGAACGGATACATTCGTCGAGACCCTTCTAAGCCAAGGGCAATTGAGATCATAGATGACGAGTTTAATTTATCAAGACGGGAGGTTGTTAATGTACCTTTAGTAGGTACTATTACTGCGGGACAGCCAATATTGGCAGTTGAGAATATTGAAGCATATTTTCCGATCCCTTCAGAATATATGCCTAATGAAGATACCTTTATGCTAAAGGTTAAGGGTGAAAGTATGATTAATGCTGGAATTTTTGATGGGGACAGGATTCTTATACAGAAGCAATCCATCGCCAAGAACGGTGATATTGTCGTAGCTCTTATTGATGATGAGGTAACAGTTAAGACATTTTATAAAGAAAGTGGTTATTATCGTTTACAGCCTGAGAATGATCACATGGATCCTATTATTGTCCCAGAACTTACAATCCTAGGTAAAGTAATCGGTTTGTTCCGTATGCTATAATATACATTTCTAATAAAGTGTTAATCTAATTAATATATGAATAAGTAAATTGGCTAGATAATACTAGTCAAGAAAGAAGAATGGTCATGGTAAGAGTATTACTCTCACCATGACCTATTTGATTAAATATGTTCTCATATTTATAAATATACTAAGCTCCTAATTGATCCTTGCTAATAGTCTTTCCATCTCTCCAGATACGTTCAAGATTATAAAATAGTCTATCCTCTTTAGAGAATACATGGACAACTACATCACCATAATCCATAAGTATCCAGCTTGCAGAGCGAACACCTTCAATTCTTAGTGGCTCGTAACCTTTCTTAGCTAAGACTTCCTTAACGTTATCAACTAATGCATCTACCTGTGAAGAGTTAGAACCATTAGCAATTATAAAGTAGTCTGCAATTATAGAGATTTCTTTAATCTCAATAACCTGAATATCTTCGCCCTTTTTATCTTCCAAAGCGTCATATACTAATTTAGCCATTTCCTTCGAACTATTCATTAATTCACCTCTTTTAATATTTAAGACCCTATAATAATATAATACTTTAAACGGCTTGAATTATACCTTTATAGTATTCATAGGTCATTTCTGTTTTATCATCCATTACAGAGTTAGTAGACTTTAAGTAATCTATGGTGTTTTCTAAAATAAGATATATAGCATAATCTAGATTATCAAAGGCTGCTTTTCTGATTTCATCAATTCTAGGTATTACCTTCCTATTTGGTTCAATATAGTCAGCTGTAAATGTTATCTTTTCTAGTAGAGTCATATTGGGTCTGCCGGTTGTATGATAAGTAATTGCAGTTAGAATTTCTTCATCTTTAATATTGTATAAATGCTCTGCATGAGCTGCTCCCACCTTAGCATGAAGTAGCTGGGAGCTTTTTGCTTCAGCCTCAGTGATTGGTAGGCTATATTTTTTACATTCCTCTATTAGCTCTGCATTAGTCAAATATTTAGCACAATCATGAAGTACACCTGCAATCCTGGCTTTCTCTATATCACATCCATGTATAAAAGCCAAATCCACAGATACCTCCTCAGTACTTATAACATGCAAATATCTGGATTTAGATAATATATCCTTCATGGTTAACCGTAAGTCATCAATAGACATCTGCCTTACTCCTTTTCCACATTAGTATAAAGCATATGCTCACCAACATAGGCTAGTACTTTATCAGGTACATAGTACTTTATAGTAAGATTATCTTTTATTCTCTGACGTATATTTTCAGAAGAAATCAAAATTGCTGGCATAGACAAAAATTCCAACTTAATATGGGGATATAGACTAGACAAATATCTATATTGCTTCTCCATCTTATTCTTATCAACCAAGTTTCTTTCAAAAACTAGCAAGGTACATAACTTAAAGATGTTTTCTGGTTCCCTCCATTTGTGAATATCAAAAAATGAATCAGCACCAATTATAAAATAATACTCTGTATTAGGATGTTCCTCCTTTAGTATCCTTAAGGTATCTGCAGTATAGGTAGTCCCCTTCCTATCCAGTTCCATTGTAGATAATTCAAAATGGGAATTCCCTTCTATTGCTAGTTCCACCATATGAGAACGATGCTCATTAGATATAATTAGACTATTATTTTTGTGGGGAGGGTTATTGGAGGGCATAAACAGAACCTTGTCTAATCCCATCTGCTCATAAGCATGTTCTGCCATGAATAGATGTCCATAATGAATAGGATTAAAAGTACCACCCATTATTCCTATCTTAGTCATTACCAATCTTCCTTCCCATATCTCAAGTTTTGTAGTTATTTCTTTTCCTTAGGTAGTTCTATTTTTTTCTTTTCCTTAGATTCTCTGTATAAGACAATCTTTCGCCCGATAACCTGTACAACTTCTGATTGAGTTCTCTCAGATAAAACCTGAGCAACTTCATTAATATCAGCCATACAGTTTTTCAGTACATTTATTTTAATAAGCTCTCTTGCTTCTAAAGCTTCTGAAACTCCCTGTGTTATTTCTGGGGTTAAAGTAGATTTACCAATTTGATATATTGGATCCATCTTCATAGCGAGACTTTTAAGATATGCACGCTGTTTAGTTGTCATATAAATACCCTTGCCTTTCTTCTAATTATTTATAATAATCAAAATGCAAACCATATAATCTTACGGTGTCACCCTCTTCGATACCTTGGGCTTCTAGCTCCTCAAGAATTCCATTGGTCTTTAGGAAGTTCTGGAAGAATTCAAATCCCTTCTCAGTATCAATGTTTGTATAGCCTAACATACGCTCAATTCGAGGTCCTTCAACCACAAATTGATGGTCAGCTTCCTTCCAAACAGAATATGGTTCATCAGAACTAGCCATATCTTCAGGAAAGAACTCTCTTTCGAAAACAACCGGGGTCCTATCCATTTTATCAAGTAGTCCCTTAACATGATAAAGAAGCTCATTAATTCCTTTACCACTTACCGCTGATATAGAGAACACAGGAATTCCTTGTGGTTCATATGTTTCCTTAAGCTTCTGAATGATTTCATTTTCATCATCTTCAAATAATACATCTGTTTTATTAGCTGCAATCACCTGAGGTCTCTCTGCAATCTCAGGATTATAGGCTTTTAGCTCCCCATTGATTGTATCAATATCCTCAATTGGGTCTCTACCTTCTGTGGAAGCTGCATCTACCATATGAATCATAACTTTAGTTCTTTCAATATGACGTAGGAACTCATGTCCAAGACCAAGTCCCTTAGATGCTCCTTCTATTAATCCTGGTATATCTGCCATAACAAATCCACCACCTGGAAGATCAACCACTCCAAGATTAGGGTTAAGAGTTGTAAAATGGTAATTAGCAATCTTAGGCTTGGCATTAGATACTCTTGATAAAAGGGTGGACTTACCTACATTAGGGAAACCAACTAATCCTACATCCGCTATTAATTTTAGCTCAAGGATAACATTAAGCTCCTGAGCTTTTTGTCCTGGTTGGGCATACTTGGGGGCCTGCATTGTAGGAGTGGCATAATTCATATTACCCTTGCCTCCCTTACCACCTCTTAGTACAACCTCCCTTTGCTTTGGATCGGACATATCAACTATAACTTTATCAGTTTCTTTCTCCCGGATAATTGTTCCAAGGGGTACCTTAAGAATAAGATCAGTACCATCTTTACCAGAGCACTTTTTCTTACCACCTTGTTCTCCATCACCGGCTGAGAACCTCCGTTGATATCTATAATCAGATAAGGTATTTATTCCCTCATCTACGACAAAAATCAGATCTCCACCCTTGCCTCCATCTCCACCATCCGGACCACCGGCAGGAACGTATTTCTCCCTACGGAAGCTCACGTGGCCATCTCCGCCTTTACCAGATCTTATATATATTTCTGCTCTATCTGCGAACATTCAATCACCTAACCCAATCTTAAAAGAATGAAATTTGTACATTGCTACACTAATTATTGATAAGCAGATGAGAAACTCAGATACGTTACACGTATGCACTTATCAATATATCATTGATAAGCAGATTAGAAACTCGATAGCTGACGCTATCTCGTTCACGTTGCACTTATCCAAGGAAATCTACATGATTTATTGTAACAGATAATACCTGTCACATAAATCATGTATATTTCCTTGGACTAATCTGCTTATCATGAACATTATACCATTTTACAGCATAAAATAAACCCTAAATTCAAGATCACTCGAGAATTTAGGGTTATTAACGAATGGCTTTTTATTTAGATTCTACTGGGTAAACACTAGCTTTTTTCTTGTCTCTTCCCATTCTTTCGAATCTTACTACACCATCAACCAAAGCAAATAATGTATCATCGTTACCGCGTCCAACGTTCACTCCAGGATGGATTTTGGTTCCGCGCTGTCTGTAAAGAATATTTCCCGCTAATACGAATTGTCCATCAGCTCTTTTTGCACCCAATCTTTTGGATTCTGAATCTCTACCGTTCCTGGTAGAACCAACTCCCTTTTTATGAGCGAAAAATTGAAGGTTCATTCTTAACATATTCTACACCTCCTAAATTCGAAATCTAACTACTTTGTAAAGGTTATAGTGACTTTACCACATCAATCCGAATATACTTATCCGAATATTCCTCCTTAATCCCTTGAATGCCAAGTACTAATGAGTTTAGTAATAATCGTCCATTATTACTAATCGGTGAAATCACATGAAAATCAATTATTCCTTTTTCCTCATCCTGTTTCAATTGAAACTTGTCTGAGGTAAAATTTTCTATAGAATTAATAGTATTGATTACCAGAGCTGAAACTGCAGAACACACTATATCACTTCCATATTGGGCATAATCAGCATGACCACATAAGTTTATCCCTGTAATCAAATTGTCTGCATCTTTATAAACGGATACTTTAATCATATCACATTACCTTATGCAT
>DUNS01000258.1 GCA_012839235.1 Clostridiales bacterium | reverse complement strand
CGAAGCCATCTGGTATAAATGTTGGTGCATAAGATATAAATTCCTCACTATGATTATTGTCATCGTAGTTATCATTTTCGAAAAATATGTGGGAGTATTTATCATACACCTCAATAATAAACTCAGAAATCGCTGCCCGAACATTAGGTATGCTAAGTGTTACTGTAGCAAGTACAATAACAATTGCAGTAATAGCAATAATCCTCCTATATCTACTAGATAAATTTTTCTCCATCCTTTTACTTCTTAGTATTAATTTTTTCATTTTACCTTCAAAGCTTGGAGAAAAGTTGTGAATTATATGTTTATCATCTGGTAATGAGCTTATAAGCAACTTATCTACATTTATTAATGCACTTTTTAAGTTATTCTCTGTAATTCTACTAGTCAAAATCTAACCCCTCCACCTTTAAAATCTCTTTAATTTTTATTCTAGCTCGTTCCAATCTTTTTCTTATGGTTGCCTCTGTTATATCCAACTGCAAAGCAATCTCAGTATTAGAAAGTTCATGTACATATTTCAATATCATCACATCTCTATATATATCAGGTAATTTCAATATAGCACCTTCAATAGTACCCAGCTCACTTATATCAATGTCATTATTAACACTATATATAGCTTCAAGCCCTTCAAAAGGAATAAGTTTTCTTCTTTTTCTTTGATTATACATGTTTATAGAATGGTTTCTAACCATAATAACAATAAAGCTCTTTGTTTTGTGACAATCCACCTCATCTATTTTATCCAAATTATCGATTAATTTTAAAAATGTACTATGTACTGCATCCTCTGCTAGATATTCATCCTTTAATATTTGATTAGCAATATAGAACATTAGCCTTCGATATTTCATGTATAGCTGTTCAAATTTATTCTTATCTTCAGGTGTATCTATCATAGTTAAATATAATGCAAGCATACTCTTTATTCCTCCTGTAAGATCACTCCTCTTATTACAATTAGTAGCTATAGCAGTAAAAATTATCATCTTGTCCTTATATTAATTGACTTAATTATAGCTCTTTAGACATATATTAGCAAACATTACCATTAACTTGTATCTCCGAAATATAAAGAAAGCGCCGTGCAATTTGTACGACGCTTGTAGCTTTATATATGGCTTCATCTTCACACTTCATTATAGTTTAAAAGCCTCAACTGTTTTCCTTAAAGAAGCTGATAGCTCTGTCATCCGCTCACTGACCTCTGCTAATACCTGAACAGAGGCTGTCTGCTCCTCCATAGTAGCCGCAACTTCATGGGTACTGGAGGCATTCTGCTCTGCTATGGCAGATAGAGATTGCAGCATCGCTTTTATTTCTTTGTTAACCTCAACCATCTCCTGCTCAGACCTGTTAAGCTCCCTAAGGGCTTCCTCAGACCTCTTCATGTTATCAGCAATACTATGATATTTCCCAATAGTATCTAACACACATTCCTGTTGATCTTTGGAGGCAACAGATATTCGATTCATGCTTTTTACTGCTTTATCTATAACATCCTGTAAATTATTAATTATATTATCGATATGCTTTGTGGAGGAGGCTGATTGATCAGCAAGCTTTCTAACCTCATCTGCCACAACTGTAAACCCTTTACCAGCTTCACCTGCCCTAGCAGCCTCT
>DUNS01000257.1 GCA_012839235.1 Clostridiales bacterium | reverse complement strand
CGGGTTATAATGAGATAAACCGTAAGACTATTGAAGAAAATGCAAAGATATTAAATATTCCTATCACTGTTTTTGAAACCAATATATATGATACAGTTGTGGATATTGAGACATCTCCTTGCTATCTTTGTGCCAGAATGCGTAGAGGCTATCTCTATGAAGAAGCTCAGAAGCTTGGATGTAATAAAATAGCTCTAGGACATCATTTTGATGATGTGATTGAGACAATTCTAATGGGTATGCTCTATGGTGGACAGGTTCAGACCATGATGCCGAAGCTTCATAGCACCAACCATCCTGGAATGGAGCTTATTAGACCTTTATATATGGTAAGAGAGCAGGATATTATAGCTTGGAGTCGATACAACAATCTCAATTTTATTAAGTGTGCTTGTCGTTTTGATGATAAATGTGATATTAACGGGGACTCAGCAAAGGTATCTAAGCGTAAGGAAGTAAAAGAGCTGATTAAGGAATTACAGAAGAAAAGTCCTTATATAGAAATGAACATATTCAATAGTGTTCAGAATGTTAACCTTAATACTCTAATTAGCTATCATAATAGAGAGTCAAGCTATCATTTTCTAGATGATTACGATGAGAGAGGAGGAGTCCAATGTTAAATCAGTTTTCAAGAACAGAGCTTCTATTGGGTAAAGAGGCAATGGAGCGCCTTGCAGGAGCAAGAGTCGCTGTATTTGGCATAGGTGGAGTTGGAGGATATACTGTAGAAGCCTTAGCTCGTAGCGGTGTAGGAGCTATAGACTTAATTGATGATGACAAGGTCTGCCTCACTAACATTAATAGGCAGATTATTGCCACAAGAAAGACTATTGGCAGGTATAAGGTTGATATTATGAAGGAACGGATTCTAGAGATTAATCCTAAGGCAACAGTTTATACCCATCAGTGCTTTTTTACTCCTGAAACAGCAGATCAATTCAACTTTTCTGATTATGATTATGTTGTGGATGCTATAGACACTGTGACTGGTAAAATCGAATTGGTTATGAAGGCTGGGGAGAATAATGTTCCCATTATTAGCTGTATGGGGGCAGGTAATAAAATGGATCCCACAAGATTTGAAGTGACTGATATATATAAAACCACTATATGTCCACTTGCCAAGGTTATGCGCAAGGAATTAAGGGCAAGGGGAGTTAAGAGCCTTAAGGTTGTGTATTCTAAAGAAAAGGCTATTAAACCTATGGATGATTCATCTACAAGCTGTAGGAGTAACTGTGTATGCCCTCCTGGAACAGATAGAAAATGTACAGCAAAAAGGCAGATACCAGGTAGTAACTCCTTTGTTCCCCCTGTAGCAGGCTTGATTATAGCTGGAGAGGTAATAAAAGATATAGGACAGATAGAAACATGTAATTAAATAGGAATAAAGGAGTTTTAATCTTACATGATATTAGGCAAGAAGATTAAGGTGAGAAACTTGCTACCTGCTGTGCTAATACCCATTATATATGGGATAATAATAAATATCATGTAGTGTCATTTTGATCTCTGTAATCTTTCGGGGATACTCCAATTGACTTTTTAAATAATGTAGAGAAATAGGAAAAGTTATCAAAGCCAACAGCTACTGCAATTTCACTAATGCTATTGTCACTAGTGTGCAGTAGTTTTTTTGCCTT